>JBIIWP010000026.1:0-30528 GCA_044338855.1 Pseudohongiellaceae bacterium
CGGCCTGCTGCAGGGCTTTGCCTTCACCGTGTTCTATACCTTTGCCGGTATTCCGCTGGGCCGCCTCGCAGACCGCAAGAACCGCAGGTTGATCATTACTGTAGGTATGTTCCTGTGGAGTGTGATGACGGCGGCCTGTGGTCTGGCCAAGACCTTCACGCATCTGTTCATCGCGCGCGTCGGCGTGGGCATTGGCGAAGCCAGCCTGTCGCCAGCCGCCAATTCCATGATCACCGACTACTTTCCCAAGGACAAGCGCGGCAAGCCGGTGGCGCTGTATTTCATGGGCGTGTATGTGGGCGTGGGTCTGTCGTTCATTCTCGGCGGCATGGTCATCAGCTGGGTGGCGAACGCCGGCGAAGTGGTATTGCCGCTGGTAGGCGAACTCAGTGCCTGGCAGTTGACCTTCATGATCGTGAGTATCCCGGGCCTGTTGCTGGTGTGCGTGATGCCAACCGTGCAGGAGCCATTGCGCCGTGGTCGCGTCACCGCTGACGGCAAGGCTGTGGATACCGGCGTGGGCGCTGCGAAGGACTTCTTCATGCAGCACTTCAAGGCCTATGCCGTGATCTTTCTGGGTTTCGGTCTGGCCGGCTCCATGGCCATCGGCTTCTTCGCGTGGACCACGCCCCTGTTCAACCGTATCCACGGCTGGGAAACCAGCCAGATCGGCTACACCTTCGGCAGCATCGTGATGGTGATGGGTACGCTCGGCATCCTCCTCGGCGGCGCCGTTGCTGACCGGCTGTTGCAGAAGGGGCAGCAGCACGCCTACATCAAGGTCGCCATCTGGGCCATCCTGGGTGCCATGGTGTTTGCCGGCGCGGCCGCCATCGTGCCCAATCCGTGGGTAGCGTGGGCGCTGCTGTGCCCGGCGGTAGCGTGCTTCGGCATGCCGGTGGCACTGGCGCCAGCGGCGGTCAACCACATCACGCCGAACCAGTTCCGTGGCCAGGCCATCGCCATCTACATTTTCGTGGTGGGGCTCATCAACAACAACCTCGGTCCCATCAGCGTGGGATTCCTCAACGACTATGTGTTCAAGGACCCGCTGGCTATCAACCGTTCGATGTTCACCATCGCCGTGTTCTTCGGCATCGTCTCGTCGCTGATCCTGTTCTGGTCCATCCGCTTCTATACCCGCAGTGCGGAGCAGATACTCGCTGAAGCGCAGGACTGATTCCGGGCCCATGAGTGACTCCGCTGCATGTACCACGCGCGCGCTGTTGCAACGCAACGCCCAGCTGTGGCCGCAGCTCGTGGTACTGAAGTTCGACAGCGGCGAGCAGTTCAGCTGTGTGCAGTTGCTGGCAGCCGTGCAGCAGCAGGCAGCAGGCCTGCAGGCACTGGGTGTGCGGCAGGGCGACTTCGTGCTGAGCTGGTTGCCGAATGGACCTCTCGCCGTGCTGGCCATGCTGGCTCTGAATTATCTGGGCGCCGTTTCCGTTCCCATCAATACCGCCTACAAGGGCAGCCTGCTGCAACACGTGATCCGCAACAGTGGCGCCAGCCTGATGCTGGCTGATGGCCGCTTGCTGCCGCAGTTGCACGGTGTGGCGACGGGTGCACTGCGGCGCATCGTGGTGGCCGGGCCGGAGCGGCCGGTATTGCCGGGCATCGACCTGTTGGCTGCAGCAGTGCTGGAAGGCCTTGAGCAGGATCTGCAGCCGCTTGCGCGCCCGATAGCGGCGAACGATACGCAGTGTGTAATCTTTACCTCCGGTACTACCGGCCCATCCAAGGGCGTACTGTGTTCCTATCGGCACACGTTCACGGCAGCCAGCGAGTTCAGGCATGTGGGGCCGGGCGACACCAATCTCGTGGCACTGCCGATGTTCCATATCGGCGGCGTGCTCGGCATCCATTTTGCGCTGATCCACGGTGGTTGTGCGGCAGTGCTCGAGCGCTTCCGCACTGCCAGCTTCTGGGACACCGTGCGTCGCCTCGATGTCACGGCCGTCGGCCTGCTCGGCACCATGGTGCAGTTCCTCGTGCAGGAAGCCGTCCAGCCGGGTGAACGTGAACATCCGGTCAGGAAGGCCGTGATCGCGCCTTATGGTGACGAAGCATGGCAGTTTGCCGAGCGCTTCGGCGTGGATGTATACACCGAGTTCAACATGACGGAGCTTTCAGTGCCCCTGTGGTGTGGCCCGAACGTGAAGCTGCGCGGCACCTGTGGCCGGCCGCGTGAGGGTGTCGAGTTGCGCTTGATTGACATGCAGGGCAGGGATGTGGCGACCGGCATGGTTGGTGAACTGCTGGTCCGCACACCTGATCCCTTTGAACTCAGTCATGGCTATCTCAACGACCCAGAGGCCACGGCGCGGGCCTTCCGTGACGGCTGGTTCCACACGGGCGATCTGTTCATCCGCGATGAGGATGACAACTGTTTCTTCATGGATCGTGTAAAGGACATGATTCGCCGTCGCGGGGAAAACATCAGTTCCTTCGAGGTGGAAGCCGAACTGCTGCAGTTCCCCGGCGTAAAAGCTGCTGCAGCCGTGGCCGTGCCCGGGGATGGGGGCGAGGATGAAGTGCTGGCGGTGTTGTCGCCGCAAGCAGGAGTCACCCTGGATCCGGTTGCGTTGCTGCACTTCCTGCAGCCGCGGCTGGCCAATTTCATGATCCCGCGCTACGTGCGTATCATGGAAGAACTGCCGCTGACACCGACACAGAAGATCGAGAAGCATCTGCTGCGGCGCGCGGGTCTCACCCCCGATACCTGGGATCGTGAGGCGGCGGGCCTGAAGCTGGATCGCATCGATCTCTCCGGACGCTGAACCGCGCTGTCCGGCCGGGGCCCGCCCTCTACCTGAGTAAGCTGACAATGAATACTGGCCCCCTGCAAGGCATCAAGGTTCTCGAATTCGCCGGACTCGGGCCGGCTCCGTTCTGCTGCATGCTGTTGTCGGACCTTGGGGCCGACGTCGTCCGCATCGACAAACCAGGCACCACCTATATTCCTGCGGATGTGGAAGCACGCGGTCGCAGCGCCCTGCATCTCGATCTCAAATCAGACGCCGGCAAGCAGCAGGCGCTGCAGCTCGTTGCGCATGCCGATATTCTCATCGAAGGTTTTCGTCCCGGCGTGATGGAGCGACTGGGCCTTGGCCCCGACGTTGCGCTTGCTGCCAACCCTCGCCTCGTTTATGGCCGCATGACCGGCTGGGGCCAGAGTGGTCCGCTGGCGCACAAGGCCGGCCATGACCTCAATTACCTTGCCCTCAGTGGCGCGCTGCATGCGCTCGGCCCGAAGCAGAAACCTGCTGTGCCTCTCAACCTCATTGCTGACTTCGGTGGCGGCGCACTGTACCTCGCGATGGGCGTACTCGCTGCCTTGCAGCACGCACAGAAATCAGGCGCCGGACAGGTAGTGGATTGTGCGATGACGGAAGGCGTTATCTCCATGCTCGGGATGATCTACGGCGATTTTGCGGAAGCGCGCTGGAATGATGCGAGGGAGAGCAATGTCATTGATGGCGCTGCGCCGTTCTACAACGTATACCAGTGCAGCGACGACCAGTGGCTGGCAGTGGCCTGCATCGAGCCGGCCTTCTACCTGGCCTTTCTGGAGGCCACCGGGATCCGTGACGAACTGTTTCAGCAGCAGTGGAATCGCACGCTCTGGCCCGTGCAGAAGCAGTTGCTGGAGAACCTGTTTCGCACGCGCAGCCGGGAAGCGTGGCTTGCGGTCTTCGATTCCTTCGATGCCTGTGTCACTCCGGTACTGAGCCTGGCAGAGGCGCAGCAGCATCCGCATAACCTTGCCCGTGGCGCCTTCGTCAATCGTTCAGAAATCAGGCAGCCCGCAACTGCCCCGAGATTCAGCGCCACACCCGGAATGATCCAGCCGGATTCACAAGTGACCGATCTCTCCCGGCTGCTGGCACGCTGGACCACGTAGGGGCGGGCCCCCGCGCCCGCCCGCCGCTGGTCGCATACCCAAATGAGATTGCGTCAATCAGACCACGGGCGGGCGCGGGGGCCCGCCCCTACGGTTATTTGGCAGGTTTCAGGCGCGTTCCAGTGGTATCGCGCACCACATGCCCGGCACTGGGGTCAGCAAAATGGCTGCCGATCACCAGGGTGTCGGTATTGGCCACACCATCCACGAACTTCATGCGCGTCTCACTGGCGGCTTCCCTCAGCATATCGAAACGCCCAAGGTCGCCCGGTCGTGCGATCTGGATGGGGTTATGCATCATGTCGCCCGTGATCACCGCACGTTCGCCCTTCGATTCAATGACGATGCTGCAGTGTCCCGGCGTGTGTCCCGGCGTTGGCATCAGCGATAGTTCCGGGCAGACTTTGTACTCGGGTTCGATGAGGTCCACCAGCCCGGCATCCACCACCGGCTGCACGGAGTCGTACATGTGGTTGAGGTCGTGGTAGCCATGCGTTTCCTTCAGCATCATCCAGTGCTCGTACTCGTGGCGGCCGAACAGATAGCGTGCGTTGGGGAAGGTGGGAATCCACTTGCCGTCCACGAGCCGCGTGTTCCAGCCTACGTGGTCGAAGTGCAGATGCGTGCACAGCACCGTATCGATGTCCTCAGGGGCGAAGCCGGCGTATGCCAGATCATCCAGGAAGGAGGTCTGCATGTTGGTGAACACGGGGAATTCGCGCTGGCGGTCGTTGCCGATGCAGGTGTCCAGCATGATCGCGTGGTCCTTCGTGCGCATCACGAAGCACTGGAACGAGATGATCATCTTGCCTTCGGGCGTGGCCCAGTGTGGCTGCAGCCAAGGATAGGCTTTCAAGGTGTCCGGCGTGGCATCGGGCAGCAACATGGTGATGTCGTCGACCCAGCCGTTCACTTCCACGATACGCGTGATTTCCACGTCGCCGATTTTCCAGGTCTTCATGTGTTCGATGGCCAAGGTAACTCTCCTCCAAATTTGCCTTTCAAAACTCTGTAGGGGCGGGCCCCCGCGCCCGCCCGCGGTCCGATTGACTCGAATGCAGCGGGCGGGCGCGGGGGCCCGCCCCTACAGAACAATCAGCGCAGTTGCGTGAGCGGCGCCGGCGCCGGGATGGAAAGTAGCATATCGGCGCACTTTTCCGCGATGGCGACACAACTGGCATTGGTGTTGCCGCCGACCAGGCGCGGGTAGATCGAGGCATCCGCTACGCGCAGGCCCTTGAGGCCATGCACCTTCAGTTCGTGATCCACGACGGCGTCAGGGCCCGTGCCCATGCGACAGGTACCACCGGGATGATGCACGGTGCCGAGCGTACTGCGTACATAGGCTTCCAGATCGGCGTCGCTTGCAACGACGTGGCCGGGCTGGCGTTCCCACGCACGGTACTGCGTGAAACTGTCGTGGGCAAAGGCCTTGCGTGCCAGCTTGAGGCCACGCACCAGCGTATCGACGTCGGCCTGTGCACTGCCGAGACCCGGGTCGATGAGGGGCGCGCTGAGCGGATCGGTGCTGCTGACCTTCACCGTGCCGCGGCTCTGGGGATACAGGCAGACCAGACTGATGGCATAGCCATGACCCAGTGGCAGCGGAAACGGCTTGGGGTTGCGGCGTGCGGGCTGGAACACCACCTGCATGTCGGGACGGGAGAGCCCCTCTTGCGATTTTATGTAGGCGTTGGTTTCGAACAGGTTGCTGCCGAGCTGGCCGCCGCGCGTGGTGAGGTAGTGGATGCCGCTCCACAGATTGCGCATGGACGCTTTCAACGACAATCCGTAGGAGGTGCTGTCATAGGTGTCCATCGCCACAAAGGTGGCGGGATGGTCGGCCAGGTTGCGGCCCACGCCAGGCAAGTGGTGGGTGCTGGCGATACCAGCCCAGGACAGTTCATCACGGTCGCCGATGCCGGAATGCAGCAGGAGGTGCGGTGAATGGAAGGCGCCGGCACAGAGGATCACTTCCTGTTCGGCACGCAGCACCATGCGACCGAATTCTGCCTGGACTTCCACGCCGGTGGCGCGGCCAGCTTCCAGCAGGATGCGGCGCGTCTGGGTACTGGTGAGCACAGTCAGGTTGGGGCGGGCCAGTGCAGGTCGCAAGTAGGCGCTGGCCGTGGACACGCGGCGACCGTCGCTGATACAACCCTGGCGGTAGCCGTAGCCTTCCGGCTCCGGCACGTTGAAATCCTCGCAGTAGGCAAAGCCCAGCGCGTGCATGGCGTCGTTGAAGGCCTCGCACAAGGGATTGGTGCGACGCATGAAGCTCACGCGCATCGGGCCACCCTGGTGGTGATACGGGGACTGCGGGTAGTCCGGGTTGTCTTCGCTGCGCAGGAAGTAGGGCAGCAGCTCCGCGTAGCTCCAGCCGCTGTTGCCGGCTGCAGACCAATCATCGTAGTCACGCGCATGACCCCGGTAGTACGCCATGCCGTTGATGGAACCACTGCCACCCAGTACCTTGCCGCGCGGCAACGGCACCTTGCGCCCGTTCAAGGCCACCTGCGGCGTGGTCCACAAGCCCCAGCCAAAGCGTTCGCTCATGATCG
Source organism: Pseudohongiellaceae bacterium (assembly GCA_044338855.1). Classification (GTDB taxonomy): domain Bacteria; phylum Pseudomonadota; class Gammaproteobacteria; order Pseudomonadales; family Pseudohongiellaceae; genus CAILUG01. The sequence continues at coordinate 6,466 of JBIIWP010000026.1, forward strand.
CGGCGCCTACGGCAGCGGGGATCGTGATGAAGGGATGCTGCTCGCTGCCACCGGCCTCGATGAGACAGATACGCAGGTTGGAGTGTTCGGACAAACGTGCGGCCAGCGCACAGCCGGCAGTGCCGGCACCGATGATGATGTAGTCGTAGGAGGGAGTCGCCGGCGGTATCGAGGTCATGGCGCGAGTATAGCCAATCCGGGTATCTTTGCGTGATACCGAACCATGAGAGCGCACCATGCAACTGCAGCACATCGTCGAGGCGCGCGGCGCCAGCTTCACCCTGCAAGGCCACTTCGAGCCCGAGTACCGTCCGGTGGTGGACGCCTTCATCGAGAACTTTGCGGTGGAGGACGAACTGGGTGCCGGCTGCAGCATCATGCTGCAGGGCAAGACCGTAGTGGATATCTTCGGCGGCTGGCGTGACGGCGCCATGAGCAAGGTCTGGGATGCAACCAGCACCGTGTGCATGATGTCGGTGGCCAAGGGCATCACGGCCATCTGCTTCAACATGCTGATCGATCGTGGTCTGGTGCATCCTGACGATTACGTGGTGGAGTACTGGCCGGAGTATGGCCAGAACGGCAAGGAGCTGACAAAGATCCGCCACTTTCTCGACCACACGGCGGCGATACCCGTGCTGACTACCAACCCGCTGTGGCCCGGTGCGATGTTCGACCGCGAGGCCATGATCGAAGCACTGGCGCAGCAGGAACCCCTGTGGGAGATCGGCACCAGGGCCGCCTACCACGTGCATCACCAGGGCTACTTGCTGGGTGAAATCATCCGTCGCCTTACCGGGCACACCGTGGGTCCCTTCCTGCGCGAACACATTACGGATCCACTCAAGGCCGAGTACTACATCGGGCGCATGAGCGCCGTGGAGCAGGGCACCGTTGCCGAAGTGATGCCGAATCTGCAAGCAGGTCTCTTCGCGGCGAAAGATGGCGCGGACCAAAGCACCCTGAAGGCCCTGGCCTTCAAGCAGAACCCCCTGGAACCCTGGGCCACCACGATGAACAGCGCGATCTGGAAGACCTGCGAGATCGCCAGCGGCAGCGGCCATGGCAATGCGCGCGGCGTCGCCCGCATCTACGGCGCGCTGGGCAACGGCGGCACGCTGGACGGTGTGCATATCATGAGCAAGCAGGGCATCGAAGCCATGATCGTGGAGCAGCACAACCAGATCGAGCAGTTCCAGGACCGGCCGTATCACCAGGCTTTGGGCATCCTGCTGAATACGCCGGAAGCCGTGTACATGGGCCCCAACATGCGCAGCTTCGGCCATCATGGCCTCGGCGGTTCCATCGGCTTCTGCGACCCCGATGCCGGCATCGGCTTTGCCTACTGCTGCAACAAGATGCACGCCGTGGGCACCAATGGCCCGCGCGCCAGGCGGTTGATCGATGCGCTGTATGACAGTCTGTCTGGACGACCTTATAATTCATAATCACGTTATCCCGTATCCAGGAAATCCCTGCATGTTCGAGAACCTGCCAGTACCCGTTGATGACCCGATCGAATCACTGTTCCAGCGTATTCGCGACGATACCCGTAGCGACAAGCTCGACCTCGGTATCGGTGTTTACCGCGATGAAGCCGGCAAGGTGCCGCTTTTTGCTGCCGTCAGGGAGGCCGAGCAGCGCATGCTGGCCACAACGCTGCACAAGGGCTATGTCAGCCCCATGGGCAACATGGATTATTGCCGGCTGATGAGTGCCTTGGTGCTCGGTCCGGAGCATGTCCGCCTGCAAGGGAATGGACCCGTGATGGCACAAACCCCGGGTGCAGGCGGCGCCTTGCGGATGGCGGCTGAATTGATCAAGCAATTGCGCCCCGGCAGCCGCATCTGGTTTTCGGATCCGGTGTGGCTGCATCAACTGGATTTCTTCCGCAATGCCGGGCTCGAAATCTGCCGTTACCGCTATTACCGTGTCGATACCGGCGAATTGCAGATCGAGGCGATGCTGGAAGATCTGGCGGCTATGCGTCCTGATGATGTGCTGGTACTGCATGGCAGTTGTCACAACCCCACCGGGGAAGATCCGCCCTTGTGGTTATGGGAGCAGTTGGCTGTGCTGTTGTCCCGCACGGGAGCGATACCGTTGGTGGACCTGGCCTACCAGGGTTTTGGTGACGGCATCGACGCCGATGTGGAGGGGCTGCGCCTCATGGCAGCGGCAGTTGCGCAGATGATACTGGTGGTATCGTCGTCGAAGTCCTTCGGGATCTACCGCGATCGTGCAGGCCTGCTTGCCCTCTTGCATGACAACCCCCGCCAGGCAGACACCTTGAAGGTCTTGCTGCGCGATCAGATACGGTCCAACTATTTCATGCCGCCTGACCATGGTGCGCAGCTCATCGCAACGATTCTGGAGGACGCCGGCCTGAACCGGATGTGGCGTGAGGAGCTCGACGGCGTGCGCACGCGGATCCACTCGCTGCGTCGCCTGCTGCGTCAGGAGATCGAACTGGCCGTGCCCGGATTTGATGCTGCCTTTCTGGAACGTCAAAAGGGCATGTTTTCCTGCCTGCCGGTATCCGCGGCCCAACAGCAGCGGTTGGAAAGCGAGTTCGGTTTGTTCATGCTGCCACATGCGCGGCTGAATTTTGCTGCACTCGCCCAGAAACAGGCTACCCGGGTTGCACGCGCTTTTGCCACGGTCCGTGCCGGCAGCTAGTGCCCCTGCGGGCAGTCTTATTGAGCCTCGGTCGCGGTGCGTGCGAAGGGATCATTCCCGGGATCGTCATTCCAGACGTACTCGGTATTGCGGGCTACCTGCTCGGCCGTTGCACGATCAAACAACTGGGCAATCAGTGCCAGAGCCAGGTCAGTCCCGGCCGATACGCCTGACGATGTTGCAAATTTGCCCGTGTCTACCCAGCGCCCTTCCGGCATCCAGACTACTTCCGGGCCTTGTGAGCTGACCCAGTCGAAAGCCTTCTTGTTGGTGGTTGCCTGCAGTCCGTCCAGCAGGCCGGTGCGTGCCAGCAAAGCTGCCCCGGTACATACCGATGCCACTTTGGGAGTCTGTATCGACAGCGTCTTGATTGCAGTGATGAGCTCAGGATTCGCCACTTCCGTCCGGGTACCGATGCCGCCAGGAATGATGAACAAATCGAGGGCTTCGACGCTGGCAAGCGTCTGTTCGATCTGTACGGCAGGACCGTTGCGCGGCTTCACGAGGCCGGCTTCAAGACCCACGGTCACAATCCTGACACGAGTGCCCAGATCCCCGAACATTTCAAGGGGGCCGAACACGTCAAGCATCTCGAACCCTTCAAACAACAGCATGCCAACAACCAGTGGGCGCTCTGCCGTGTACTGAGCGTTGTGGGGAGGAGGAGTGGACTCTGCTGCAGAGGCTGTCATGGCAAGCACACCGGAAAGAAACATCATGATCGAAAGTCGACGTAGTATAGCCATTGTCGGAGTCCTGGCACGCATTGCTGGAATTGCCCTGCAACCTATCACCGGGAATTCCGGGTGCCCATGCGGCATTTTGTCGCATCTGCATCACTCATCAGCGACAGCAGCGGTTGATCTGCAGCTGGATGAGGATTTGGGGTATTGCCGGTGGTTTCTGGTGTTCCGGAATGCTTGTATCGGTATCATGGAGCATGTTCATTAGTTGTTTCGTACTTGTTGTATTCACTTCCAGACCGGAGCTTGTCGATGCGCAGATTCCCTACCCTGTTGATACTGGCCCTGCTTCCCGTAACCACCGTGGCCCAAGAACGTCTTACCTTGTTGCACGCCGGCTGGCTGCTGGCGGAGCCGGGATCCTCGCCCCTGACAGAACAGACCATAGTGATTGCGGAGGACCGCGTTCGGGAAGTTCGCGCAGGGTATCTGGGTGCTGCTGATTTCCCCCAGGCGGAAGTCATGATCGTGGACCTTGGCGCCGCTTATGTGCTGCCCGGTTTGCTCGACATGCATGTGCATCTCACGCTGACACCAGGTGTGAGTGCTGATGTCGCGCATGATACCGAGGCCGAGCTGGCCCTGGTGGCTACCGAGCATGCCCGCATCACGGTAGAGGCCGGGATTACCACGGTGCGTGATCTTGGCTCGCAGAGCAGTCAGGCCATTCTTGCAGTCCGCGATGCCATTGAACGCGGTGCCATACCCGGCCCCAGGGTGCTTGCTGCCGGGCAGCCGGTATCAGCTACCGGAGGCCACGGCGACATTCGCTTCCTCCGCGAGGACGTTGCCGAGTTGTCCCTCTCTGCTGCCGTCTGTGACGGAGCCGACGCGTGTCGGCGCGCCGTCCGTGATCTTTACAAACAGGGTGTTGATACCATCAAACTGCATGCGACGGGAGGTGGTGCCGATCCCAATGGCAGGCGCGAATCCCTGCCGGAAATGTTTGATGATGAACTGCTGGCAATTACCGAAACCGCTCATGCCCTTGATATGCGGGTAGCAGCGCATGCCCATGGCACATCCGGTATTGCCGCAGCGCTGGCTGCGGGCGTGGATTCGATTGAACACGGCAGCTGGATCAATCCGGACATTATCGAAACGTTCAAGCGCCAGCCAACCTGGCTTGTGCCGACTGCCTACCTGCAGGACTGGTTTCTGGCCCGGACCAATATGCCGGAGTCAGCACATGCGAGTCGTCGCCAGAACGTTGCCCTGATGCACCCGATGCTGAGCCGAGCCATGCAGGAGGGTGTAAAGATCGCCATGGGGACGGACGCCGGGATCATGCCGCATGGCGAGAATGCCCATGAAATCGTCAAGTATGTCGAACTGGGCATGCTGCCGATGCAGGCCATTGAAACGGCGACAACCTCGGCGGCCGAACTGATGGGGATGTCAGCGGAGGTTGGACGGATAGGCCAGGGGTACTATGCAGACATCATTGCGGTAGGCGCCAACCCGCTGGAAGACATCAGCACCTTGCTGGATGTTCCATTCGTGATGGCGGCGGGTCGCGTGGTCAAATCCGGTCTTTAGAATTCCTGCCGTGGCAGCTCAAGGCGCTGGCCATATCATGTTGTCCTCAGCGTCGAGCAGACCCATCTGTCTCAGGCTCTCCACGGCCTTTTCACCTGCGCGTGCCGAGGGTGAGCCGTTCAGGTTGGCTGCCGGGACGATGTTCATGTCAGCGAATGTGCCGCGGGCTATGTCGATCATGTCGGTAAAGCGCATGTTCGATTTCATCGGGCCGTCATTTACCTGGATGGCCCGCGGCCAAAGCTGCGGAAGCCCGCGGATATGTTTCCATGCGTGCAAGCGGACGGTGTCACCCACTGCAAAATCTTCTTTGACAAACCCGTGATCGATCTGGACCTGCACCGGGTGGCTGGCAACTCGCCACTTCTCTCCGGCTGGAATATCGCCAGCAGTAATCACAACCTCGATAGCGATGTGCGGGTTACCCCAGACGATGCGCGATATCGTGCCTTCCACTTCGTAGGTCGGCGAATCGAAGCTGCCGAACTCGGATTGCGTATTGTGATGGGCCAACAGGGCAGAGACTGGCAGCAGGGCAAGCAGGAAAGCAGCGGCTAAACGCTGGAAAAGTATCATGGTATGGATACCTCTTGAAGAAGCTGTGGGTTGTATGATCCGACTGGAACCGTCGCTGTACTATCAATGCACTCGTTTCACTGGAGAACCAGGCAGCTGGCATTGCAACGAACCGATGCATCGGTTCCATCACCCTGAACCGCATGCACTTCCCAGAATCCGGTGAACTCATCGACACTGACATGGCATGCCAGTTGATCGGTAGTATCGTTCATGCCCTCGACCTGTACATGGGTCAGGAAGCAAACCGAGTTTTCTGCACTCACCAGCGCTTTGACATCGTCGGCGGGGCCAGGACGCGGGCTTCCGTCAGTGGCCCGCCCATTCAGCCAGGCGTCTTCTTCCGACTCCGGCGTCATCAGCAGTGAGCTTGGCTTGAACTGCATCTTCAGTGCGTCGTGCTGCGCAAGCTGCGCTGCCAGTGCGTCGAGCTCAGCAGGATCGAATCCGCTTGGCGTGTCGGCACTCCCAGTAATCCCAGTAAATTGTACGGTGGCGAAACTGGCCAGCAGCGCCGCCAGTGCAGATATCCCGATTGTTTTCAACATCAGAGGCAACCTCAGACAGTGTAGCGGCCATTCGACAGCGTACGACGCCGTGAACTGGCGTCGTACGGCTGTTTGTGATTGAACAACTCAATCCATTCCGGGCAGTAAAAAGTTGTCTTCATAGATGCAATTGGCTTCACGCACATCCGTGTTCAAGACCCTGTCACGGAACTTCACGTGCTTCCACTCGCCTACCCAGTACTCCGGATCGGTAAAGGTGTACTCGGTCACCATCGTATTGCCGTCATTGATGACGCTGATACGTTCCACGATTTTGAGACCCTGTCCTGCCGGAACGCCGGCCTGGATGAGGTGGTTGCTGCCGATGAAGCCGGTGGTTTCCACCACCAGGGTATCGCCTTCCCAGTGGCCGATGGATTCACCGTGCCAATTGCGGTCAACATCATTGCCGGTCAAATGCTCGCGGCCATCCATGAAAATGACACGATAGTCATTGTTGAGTCGGGAGACCATGAAGATGGCGGTGGGGTATTGCATCATCATCAGGGCGCCGTAGCGGGTCATGAAGCGTGGCATGCCGGACGGGTAGCACAGCGCCGTCGGATCACCGAAGCGCTCGCCTTTCTCGGACGCTTCCAGATAGGCGTCATGATAGGCCTTGCCCTTGGCAGTCAGCTCCGGTGTAGGTTTGAATTCAAACGAGCCATAGTTGGCGCGATACTCATCTTCACCGCGAAATTGCCAAAGTCCCGTCAGGTCGAAGGGAGCGGGCGGTCTGGGCTTGGCGAGATTTTCCGGGTCCAGGGCTCCGGGAATGTTGCCGCCGACCGGGCTTTCTCCAGGCGCGAGCCCCTGCGATACGATGGGCAACTGCTGAGGTCTGGTCTTCTGTTCGCGCATTTGCCAGGTTTCGCCTTCCGGTGGTGGTTCATACGGCATCAACGCGGGATAGAGCTGGGATACTTCTTCGGCGGCAGGTTCCATGTTGTAGGCGCGGCCGTCATCACCGATCAAGCCCAGCACAAGTCCGCCTGGCTTGCCGGTACGAAGAGGGTTCATGCGTACTGTGATGGTGTCGCCAACTTCGACAGACCCGCGATCGAAACCCATGGCCTGCATCGCACCGATACCCTGGCCTTCCAGGCGCCACAACTCTTTCTCACCATTCTCGTTGATGATGTCCATGTTCAGGATGAGGTGGGGATTGCGCAGCGTAAACAGCGTGACTTCCCCGGTTTTCTCGATTGTCTGGGTGACATCGAATATGACGGCCGAATGGTGTGCTCCGGCACTGCAGGCGAATAGCGCCAGTGCTGCAAGAAGCCACCTGTTAATGCGAATGCTCATGACTTGCTCCTGATTGCGATATCGAAAGACACTACTATGGGTGAGTATCAATGCAATGCATTATGTCTCAACGCATAGGAAAAAAAAACAGTGATCAATCCACATAAAAACTGTGTGGTCCATAACCATTTGCCTGTGCAACAAATAGGTGTACCGGTATGGCTTCCGAAAAAAAATCTACTCCTTGTCTTCGTTGTAGCCAGCCTCGATCCACAGCTTGGCTGATTCCATGGTGCAGGGTGCGCGGATGATGTCGCGGTCTGCTACCTTGATCCAGCGGTGGGTAAAAGTGGTCGGTTCCTGCAGGTAAACCGGATCGGTCACGGTAATTTCAATTTCAATCCCCATGCCGCCGTCGACAAGACGAAAACGTTCACGCACCTGTTTCTGGTCACTGGAATCGATGCCGGTATGGGTGCCCCAGCGATCGGGTGTAAATGCCGTGGTTTCCACGATCAGATCGCCATTCTCGAACCAGCCAATCGAATGCCCCAGCTGGGAAGGTGCACCAGCCGGTACCGAAAGATCCAGATGCACAACCCGGGTGCCTTCCATCATGTCGCGTTCTATCAGCAAGGTGGACTCGTCCTGGTACCTGATCATGTGCGCATACGGCAGCGTCATCGATTTCGGCGGACCCGGATCGTAGCATTCCAGGACCGGGTTCTGGTCTTCGCTGAATCCGTCCACCAGCGCCTGGCCTGTTTCCGTGAGTGGCCAGCCCGTGGGTGGAAAGTAGGTTGGCTGGTTGGGACCGCGGTTCCACATGCCGGTGAAATCGGGGGATGGAGTGACTTCCGGTGCGACCCCGTCTTCGTTGAGGCCGACCCGGATGCCATTGCGCTCTGCCCATTCAAGGGAACTGTAGGCCCGGTTCTTGTTGCGGTCGTGCTGGCCTTGCCAGGTGATGCGGTCACCCGCCTGGAAGGTATCCTTGCCCCAGCCCCGCCCTGCCATTGCGCCGGGGTGCAGCATCTCGATGCTGTACTCGACCACTTCGCCTTTCAGGTTGGGGGCCTCCACGTTCAGATACACATGCGGCATGCTCCAGCTGTAACGCGTCACTACGCCTGAAACGACCCGCACGTCATTGGGATCGAGCGATGCGTGTGAATGATGGCCAATGGCTGTGCCGGCCTGCAGGGAAAGCAGCAGTGCGGCGGCAACAGAAGCAAGTCTGGGGTTGATCATCGGAGGTTCCTCCAGCAGTGGAGTGGGGGGTGGGTAGGAAAACAAGTGTGCATCATCTGCCATTTTGCTCCCGTTCCACAATAAATGGGAGCTGCTTTTCGGTGAAATCCCTGCCGTCGCCGGTCATGGCGTAAACGCCTTCTCTTACCGGACCATACCTGCGCACACCTTCGCGCATGGCATCAAGATAAGCGAACCACTCGATCCCGAACAAGGCGGCATAGTGCATCAGCAGCTGGCCATTCACGCCGTAGACGAACAGCAGGCCGATGTCGGGAGTCTTGAGGGCCTGCAGTTCCTCTGCAGACAACGGGTACTCCTGCAGCAAGGCATCTGCATCGGCTTCGAAGCGCTTGCGCACCAGTGGATCGCGATTCAGCTGAAAGATCAGCTTCTGGACATAGTAGAGACTCATGATGGCGGGTCCGGATTCAGGCTGGTCCGGGGTGCGTTGTGCAGGGGTCCTGACCTGCGGTATCTTGAAAATTCTTCCCACAAGGTTTCATTCCTTGCATGAGCAATAACCACAATGATCTGATTTTCTTCTACTACCCTCGGGCGTGTTCGCTGGCTGTCCATATCATTCTGGAAGAAACGGGGTTCCCCTATGAGCGGCGCCTGGTCGATCTCAACGCAAGGCAGAATCGCGCTGCCGAATATCTTGCGCTTAATCCCAAAGGTGCCGTTCCTGCTCTGGCAATCGGTGCCGAGGTGCTTACCGAAACCCAGGCCATACTGACCTTTCTTGGCGACACGGCAGCCGTTCCGCTGATGCCGCCGGTCGGGGATTTCATGCGCTATCGTGCGCATGAACTGATGAATTTCCTGTCCAGTACGGTACATACGAGCATCCGCGCTGTTTTCCGGTCTTCGGCTTATGCCGGCGATGATCCTCTCGCCAATGCGGCGGTGAACCGGCAGGGTGTGGCCAATCTGGCCAGGGCGGTGGCCGTAATCGAAGAGATGCTGGAGGCGCGTCATTGGGCGCTTGGCGAGACCTACTCGGTTGTTGATGCGTATCTCTTTGTCATGTTCCTGTGGACGACGGATGAGCGGATTGCTGCAGTCCCCGCACGGCCGAACTGGGATGCTGTCGCGGCGCGCAGCTGGCAGCGGCCTGCAGTAAAGCGTGCCGTGGCTATCGAGCGGGAGCATCGCAATTATCCTGTTCCGGCACACTGGTGCCCATGAGTTCTTCCACCGGTCGTCTGGTCTTGTCGGTTTGCATGTTCTGCCTCTGGCAGAGGAGTATTGCATGAGTCTTGTCTATGCCGGAATCTGTTGCCACGCCCCGGGTATTACTGCGCGCAGCAATCTGGCCGAACCGGAACTGTATGCTCGCCTTGTTGCCGCATTCGACCAGCAGAGGCAGGCAATCGAAGATGCCGGCGCAGAGGCGCTGATGCTGGTTTCTTCGGAACATTTCGCCAACTTCTTCATGAACAACATGCCTGCTTATGCAATCGGCATGGCCGACAGCTATGAAGGTCCGATAGAAGATCCCCGGTGGTTGAAGATCAATCCCGTTACGATTCCGGCCAATCCTGCCTTGTCACTGCGCATCATCAATGAGGTGCTGCAATCTGTTGACGTCAGCTATGCGCAGGAATGGAAGTTTGACCATGGCATGGCAGTTCCCCTGCATTTCCTTACACCCCGCTATGATCTTCCTGTCATTCCGGTAAACATCAACTGTCAGGCTCCTCCGCTGTCGCCCCTGCAGCGCACCTGGGCGTTCGGCAAGGCCTTGCGTGCTGCCATCGACAAAGTGCCGGAACGCATAGCCCTGATAAGCACTGGCGGCACCTCACATTGGCCATGTACACCGGACTCAGGCAAGATCAATGTTGCCTGGGACCGGGAGTTCCTCGCGCGTGTCCTGAATACCCGCAAGGATGAACTGTTGTCCTATGCGGATGCCGAAACCTATGCTCACGCCGGGCAAGGCGCATTCGAGATGCGTACCTCCATTTGCGTCGCAGCAGCCTGTGAAGGCGCCAAAGGCAAAATAGTCTTCTTTGAACCGATACCGGTATTTGCCACTACCTGCATCATCGCTTCATTCTGATTCTTGTTCCCGGCAGCAAAGGCACGCTGGACAACCACAGGCAGTGTCAGGGAACAGGATCAGATGCCTGTGATCCAGCCTGCAATCATGCCGGCATGGGCATCGCTGTTGTCATCCTGCATCATCAGATGTGAGTTGCCGGTGAATACCTCGAATGACGCACCGGACTGCTCGATATAGTTCTCTTGCAGCGGCAGTGCGGGAAAGCGCGAATCGGCGAAACGGTCACCAAAACGCGGGCCGCAGCCCCAAACGCTCCACGGTTGCTCCAGGGAGGTCTTGCCCAGCTGAGTCGCAGCCGAGCAGGGGAAGGCCGGTTCAGCCATGACAGCAACCGGAGCCAGTTCGGCCTAGCCATTACGCGGTATTTCGACGATGTCGTAGGGCTCGAGATTGTCTATCGCTTCGACCGGGTCCGGGGCACGCCACGCGAACATCCGAACCGTCATGAGCTCCGGCGTTATGTCGATGATCGAGAAACCGTTCTTCTCGATGGGATCGACGCCGCGTTCAACGGTTACTGCCGTTGCCGCCGAGGGACCAATGCCACGCGCCGACGAGGGCCAGCCGCCAGTCTCGCCGGTGCCCAGCGTTCCGTGCAGGAACATGTAGGGTGCGTTGCCACGCATGTCGATATCCCCCGAGGCCAGCATGCGATCCCAGCCGCAGGCGTGCAGGTCGCCCGACATCAGCACCGCAGGGCGGTCCTGGGCCGTCAATGCAGCCATGAGCCGCTGGTGCTGCAGGAACCAGCCTTCCTGCCACATGTGCTTGCGCTTCGTCGTGCCGAGGCGCGGATTCTCCTCGGGCGGAACGCGGCCGCCGCCGTCGCTGGTCATCTGCTCGGTGCCCGGCGCGCGCACCGAGCTGTCCGTTTCAAGCAGATCGGCGTACCACTCGCGCCATTTGCCGGCAGACCAGCAGAATGGCGTGGAAGGAATGTTGATCAGGTGGCGCGTATCACTTGCGCTTATGCGCGAAAGCAGCCACTCCTCGGCCTCCGGTGCAATAAGCCCGGCGTGCTTGCCTTTCAGAGACACGTGTCGGCCGCAGTCGTACATCAGTACTTCGAGCAGATTGCCGTAACGCAGCGTACCGTAGCACTCGGACAGTCCCGTGGAGCGATCTGCCTCCGCACTGCCCGGCAGGCCCAGCGGCCGGTTGCTGTCGTGCAGGAATTCAGGGTAGTAGAGGTGTTGCGTGGCCCGTTGCAGCCGCAGTGACAGCGCATCGGGCGGGAAGGTGACGAAGCGATCGTCGGCCTCGTCATTTTCAAAGTAATCGTGGTCGTCGGCGAAGAAAAACACGGGTGTGGAGCGGTAGCGGGTGCCGTAGAGTCCGGCAATCTGCGGGCCAACGGCGCGCTTGAGGATAGCTTCGTTGCCGAATCCGAGTACCGGCTCGTTGCGATTGAACATGCCCACTTCGGCGTAGCGGGCCATTGCCCGTTCGCGCCGTTGCTGGTTGTGGTTCTCCAACGTTGTGCGTTGATCCCAGTAAACATGGTCGCCGTTGGCGATCACGGCATCGGGTGCAAAGGACATCGCGCGGTCCAGCAGGCGATTGCGAACGGCAGCAGTCAAATACTGGCCACCATCGAGTGGCCCGCCCGCGCAGGTATACGCGAGCAGACGGAGGTGACTGGGTGTCGCATCCGGCGCAGGAAAGGTTCGCAGCGTCCAGGGCGAGGCCAGCGGGCGCCCGGCGCTCGAGACGAGTTCGAGTTCATAAAGGACATCGGCGCGCAGGTCGCGGACGTGGAACTGCCAGAACTCACCGTCGCTGTCGGTATTGACACCGGGTACTTCCCGGTCGTCGATCCGGAGCATCGGAACATCTCGTTGCGCTGAAATGAACGAGCACTTGAGCAGCATTTCATTATGGGAGCAGGTCGGCAGAATGTGGCTCAGTTCGCCAGCATCCCAGCGTGGTTCAACAAGTCCCTGGGCTCGCGCGAGCGAACTTGCAGCAAGACCTGCGACACCCGTTGCGGCACCGGCGGACTTGAGGAATTCGCGTCTGTTCGTTTTTCTCATAATGCCTCTCAGAGCTGCTTTCCGGAAACTGCTGGTTTTGGATGTATCAACAACTCAGGAATGTTTGCCGGGCTCCCAGCCCTGGTTGCCGATCGCGCGTTCCGCGACTTTGCGCGGGTAGTCTTCGAGTTGTGTTGCCATGGTGTCGTTCCAGCGGTTCAGGAAGCCGAACAGGGCTATGGAAGCGACAATCTCGACGATCTGGCTTTCATCGAAGTACCGTGCCAGGTTGTCGAAGTCTGCCTGGCCAGCTTCATTCGGCAGGTAGCCGGCATGCAGCGCGAGTCGCAGGGCGGCCCGCTCGGCTTCGGAAAACAGTGCGCTGGTTTCAAACTCCCACACTGCCGCAATCTTCTGGTCCGAGGCCTTGTAGATGCTGGCCAGGTTGGCCATATGCGATTGGCAGTAGCGGCAACCGGCCGCCACGCTGGATACCAGGCTGATCAGCATTTTCAGTTCTTCGGGTACGGTACCTTCGTACAGGATGGCCTGGTTCAGTGCTCCAAAGCGCTTGGCGATGTTGGGCCGACGCGCCATGGTCTTGATGCTGTTCGGCACGAACCCGCGCGTACGTTCATAGTGCGCCATCATCTGCAGCAGTTCTGCATCCTCGATCTGTGACGTTTCCAGCGGTTTCAGGTGAGCCATACAATCTCCACATCAGGTTGGTGCAGGAGTTTTCAGAGTCCACCAAGGCACAGGTACTTGGTGACGACGTATTCTTCGATACCGTAGAACGATCCTTCGCGGCCCATCCCGGATTGCTTTACGCCGCCAAAAGGAGCCACAGCGGTGCTTATGGCACCACTGTTTATTCCGACCATCCCGTACTCCAGCGCGGCAGACACGCGGGCGATGCGACGCACATCATTGCTGTAGAAGTAGGAGGCAAGCCCGAACTCGGTATCATTGGCCATCCTGATGGCGTCTGCTTCAGTGGCGAAGCGGAACAGGGGTGCCACCGGCCCAAACACTTCTTCCTGTGCCAGGCGCATGTCGGAGGTCACATCTGCCAGCAGCGTCGGTTCATAGAAAGTGCCGCCAGCAGCGTGGCGGACGCCGCCGGTCACAATGCGGGCACCTTTGCTGAGGGCGTCCGCCACCAGCTCTTCAACCTTGGCCAGAGAAGGCTCATCAATCAAGGGTCCCTGGCCGACACCTGGTTCAAGACCGTTGCCGACCTTGAGTTCCTTGACGGCCGCTGCCAGCTTGGCACAGAACGCATCGTAAACCGTGTCCTGCACCAGCAGTCTGTTGGCGCATACGCAGGTTTGTCCGGTGTTGCGGTACTTGGAGATGATTGCTCCCTTCACTGCCTCATCCAGATCGGCATCATCAAACACCATGAAGGGCGCATTGCCACCGAGTTCCAGCGACATTTTCTTGAGGGTGGGCGCGCATTGCGCTGCCAGCAGACGCCCGACTTCCGTACTGCCGGTGAACGTCAGCTTGCGTACGTCGGGATGGCGGGTGAGTTCCCCTCCAATGGCGCGCGAATCTCCGGTAAGCACACTGAAAACACCGGCAGGGACACCGGCGCGCGCTGCCAGTTCCGCGAGCGCAAGCGCAGACAAGGGGGTTTGACTGGCCGGCTTGACGATGATCGTGCAGCCGGCTGCCAGGGCAGGCGCCACCTTGCGGGTGATCATTGCAGAGGGGAAGTTCCATGGCGTAACCGCCGCACAGACGCCAATCGCTTCCTTGGTGACGATGATCCGCTTGTCGGTCCAGGGGGAGGGAATTGTAGCGCCATAGATGCGCTTGGCTTCTTCTGCAAACCATTCAATGTAGCTGGCCGCATAGGCTATCTCGCCCATGGCTTCTGCCAGTGGCTTGCCTTGTTCGCAGGTCATCAGCCGGGCAAGGTCCTCCTGGTGCTGCATCACCAGTTCGTACCAGCGGCGCAAGATGCGACTGCGGTCTTCCGCAGTACGGGCTTTCCAGTCACTGAAGGCGCGCTTTGCAGCGGCGATGGCGCGTCCGGTTTCGGCCGCGCCCATGTTGGGTACCGTAGCGAGCGTTTCCCCCGTCGCGGGGTTGCTAACCGTGACATGGCTGTTGCTGTCGGCATCAACCCAGCGGCCGTCGAGATAAGCCTGTTGCCGCAGCAACAGTGGATCATTCAGTTTCATCTTCAATAACCTGACATCAATATACGCTGGATGGTGCCGGAGACGAGGGCAAGTCATCGGCAGCATTTTTAAAGTTTTGGGCAAGATTGCAGGCGGCGCGCACCAACAGGCTTGTGTCCACTCCCACTGCAACAAACAATGCGCCCGCCTCGAGGTACTGGCGTGCCAGGCTTTGGTCGGCAGAAAGAATGCCGGCGGCCTTGCCAGCCTTGCGTACGACGGCGATACCGTCCAGCAGGGCTTTCTGCACAGCGGGCGCTGCAGGATTGCCGATATAACCCATGGAGGCGGACAGATCGGCCGGGCCGAAGAACACTCCATCCACGCCCTCTACGGCAGCAATTGCCTCCAGATTGGCCAGTGCTTTCACTGACTCCACCTGCACCAGGACACAGATCTGGGCGTCAGCTTCCTGCAGGTAGTTTCTGACCTGATTCCAGTGCGAGGCCCGCGCCAGGGCACTGCCAACGCCGCGAATGCCGCGTGGGGGATAACGCGTGGCTGCTACCATCTGTGCTGCTTGTTCTGCCGTTTCGATCATCGGAATCAACAAGGTCCGGGCGCCAATGTCGAGGTATTGCTTCAGCAACGCGACGTTGCCTTCGACCGGTCTTACCACTGGATGGGAAGGGTAGGGTGCAATGGCCTGTAACTGTGCCAGGACCTGGCGCACATCATTCGGTGCATGCTCGGCATCAATCAGCAGCCAGTCGAATCCGGTGGTTGCCAACAGCTCGGCCGAGTAGGGATCGGCAAGGCCGAGCCAAAGTCCGATCTGCGCCTGACCGTTGCGTAATGCCTGCTTGAATGGATTGAGCTGGAGCTCTGAAGTGGTCATGGCGTGCTCAAATGAAACGGAACGAGATGCTGCCGAGGGAACCGTAATCGGCGTGTATGTTGTCACCGCGTACGGCGCCGGTTGGTCGCGTGAAGGAACCTGCCAGTACGATGTCGCCCGCGTTGAGCTGCTCGCCATACGGCGCAATCTTGTTGGCAAGCCACGCCACGCCAGTGGCAGGGTGATTGAGAACACCTGCCGCAAGCCCGGTTTCCTCGATGACACCGTTCTTGTGCAGCAGGGCACCGCACCAGCGCAAGTCGACATCCATGGGTCTTACCGGACGGCCGCCCAGCACGATACCGGCATTGGCTGCGAAGTCGGAGATCGTATCGAAAACCTTGCGCATGGCTTTGGTGTCACGGTCGAACTGTTCGATGCGTGCGTCGATGATTTCCAGCGCCGGGGTGACATAATCGGTAGCAGCCAGCACGTCGAAAATGGTAACCCCGGGCCCCTTCAAGGGTTTGCCCAGGATAAAGGCCAGTTCCACTTCGACTCGTGGCGCGATGAAGCGATCAAACGCGATGTCCGAGCCGGTCTCGAAAAACATGTCGTCCATCAGCGGCGCATAATCCGGCTCGGTGATCTGGCTGGACAACTGCATTGCGCGAGAGGTCAGGCCGATCTTGCGGCCCTTGATCACCCGCCCGTCTGCGAGTTCGAGATCTACCCAGGCACGCTGGATTGCATAACCATCCTCGATGGTCATCGCAGGATACTGCTTTGAGAAATGCCGCAACTGCGTCCTGCTCTTGCGGGCATTGTAGAGATCTTTCGCAAGTGACTTGATGATATCCGGAGTGAGCATGTCAGGAGTCCTTGAACAAGGGATGTAATGTGCTGTTCTTTGCGTCAAACACTTCCTGGCCTTCATCGATCTGCAATGTTACGCCGACCGGCAGGACCTCCAGCAGCGCTTGCAGTTGTGACATCGTGGCGGCCTTGAGCGCGTCGCCGGTCTGCTGCTTGACGCTGCTGCTGCGACCGCGCCCCATGCGCAGGTTCAAGTAGACAAAACCGTACTCTCCGGACCCTCCGGCAGCGCGTCCGGCAGCACCGCCGTCGGCAAGTGCGAAGTGACGCGCCGGGTAGGCGAGCACCCTCACGCCGCCGGTCGGAAAAACCTGTTTGCCAGCTTCGTCGCGGATGGTCAGCATGGTGTCGGCCAGCGCGCGACACAGTCCGTTCATGTCGGCCCTTTCCTCCAGGTTGTTTGTGTAAAGAATAACCAGATGCGGCATGCTGAGGTGGCTCTGCAATTGTCGGGTAGGATCTAGAGACGTGGAAACTGCTTGAAGTTACGCGCCACTGAAGCCTCTGCCTTGGGAATGCTGTCGCCTGTCTGCGGAGTTACCGGCAGCAGGAGATTGATCTGGCCGGTTCCGGAAGATCCGAAATAAGGCGTGAGGATCTCGGCTTTGCCCTGATATTCCGACCAGCCCAGTGCACCCAGCATCATGGCGGTATCGTGCATGAAACCTTCGCCATGGCCCTTGGCCGCATACTCCGGAAGCATCTCGCAGAACGTCGCCCAGTCGCCGCGCTTCCACATTTCCACCACTTCGCGATCCAGGGTCTCGAGGTAGGGACTCCAGATCCTGTTGCTGAATTCCGGTGCAAGACCATTCTGGGCAAATCGATGGCTCAATGAGCCGCTCGCCAGAAACGCTACGGTACCGTCATAGTGCTCCTCAACCGCCCGGCGCATGGCCCAGCCGAGTCTGGCGCTGTCGTTCAGATAATGGACCGTGCACAGGGCCGAGACTGAAATGGCCTTGAAATGAAGATCCGCATTCATATAGCGCATTGGCACCAGAGTGCCGTATTCCGGTGCAAGTGTAGTTGCATCATGAGCGAGGGTTTCCACACCGAACTCATTGCAGGCTGCCCCGAGAATCTTGCCAAGTTCGGGATTGCCCGGGATCTCATACTCCATGTTGCTGATGAAGTGTGGCAGTTCGTTGCTGGTGTAGACGCCTTTGAACCAGGGTGCGCAGTTTATGTGGTAGTTGGAGTTGACGAGCCAGTGGGTGTCGAACACTACTATGGTGTCCACCCCGAGTTCACGGCAACGCTGGCTGATGATCTTGTGCCCGTCAATGGCAGACTGGCGCGAACCCTTGCGGTCGCCTTCCAGTTCACTCAGGTACATTGATGGCACGTGGGTGATCTTCCCCACGAGTGCAAGCCTTCCCATCTGCTACTACCTCCGATGAATTCAAACACCCCAGTGGGGAATATGGTGCGAGCCCATGGACACGCAGACGTTCTTGGGCTCAAGAAATACTTCATAACTCCAGGTGCCGCCCTCACGTCCCGTGCCGGAGGCTTTGGTGCCACCGAAGGGCTGGCGCAGGTCGCGTACGTTCTGGCTGTTCACGAAACACATCCCGGTTTCGATTGCCGCTGCCACCCGATGCGCGCGCGCCAGGTTCTCGGTCCAGACGTAACCGGAAAGTCCATACTGGATGTCGTTGGCCTTGCGGATGGCATCCGCTTCATCCTTGAATGGAATCAGGCAAGCGACGGGGCCGAAGATCTCCTCTTGCGCGATCCGCATGCGATTGTCGACGTCGGCGAATACGGTGGGCCACACAAAGTTGCCTTTGCGCATGGCAGCGGGAAGTTCCGGTGCATAGGACGGCCGATCAAGACCACCACACAGCATGGTGGCGCCTTCCTTGGGTCCGAGTTCGATATAGCTCAGCACTTTCTTGAGGTGCTCAGGGCTTATCATCGGGCCGACGATGGTGGCTTCATCCAGCGGATCACCCACGCTGATGCGTTTGGCGCGTTCCGTAAAGCGGCTGACGAAGTCGGCATAGATGGACTCTTGCACGAGAATCCGCGAACCCGCCGTGCAGCGTTCACCATTGTTGGAAAAAATCATGAATATCGCTGCATCAAGGGCGCGTGCCAGATCGGCATCATCGAAGATCACGAACGGACTCTTGCCGCCAAGTTCCATGCTGAACTTCTTGAGCCCGGCCGCCTGCACGATGCGGTTGCCGGTGACTGTCGAACCGGTAAAGGAGATGGCGCGGACATCAGGATGACGGACGAGCGGCTCGCCGGTTTCCGTCCCATAGCCGTGGACGATGTTCAGGACTCCGGGGGGGATGCCGGCTTCGAGGGCAAGCTCTCCGAGGCGCGTTGCGCTCAATGGCGAAAGCTCGCTCATTTTCAGCACGGCGGTATTGCCGAAGGCGAGCGCTGGAGCGACCTTCCAGGTAGCCGTCATGAAAGGTACGTTCCAGGGGGAAACCAGGGCGCATACGCCAACCGGGTGGAACAACGTGTAGTTCAGGTGCGTCGGCGTAGGATAGGTATGGCCATCCACGCGGGTGCACATTTCCGCGAAGTAGGTAAAGTTGTCCGCAGAGCGGGGTACCAATTGCTTGCCGGTCTGGGCGATCACCTGGCCAGTATCCATGGTTTCGGTTCTGGAAATCTCCGGTACATGGCTGGTAATCAGTGCAGCAAGCTTGCGCATGAGCGCTGCACGTTCCGTAGCGGGGCGACCAGCCCAGGCCGGGAATGCCGCCTTGGCTGCAGCGACGGCTGCGTTGATCTCCTGTTCCCCGCCGCGGCTGACTTCTGCCAGTACTTCCTGGGTTGCAGGGTTGACGGTTTCGAAACGGCGAGCTGAATCGACCTGTTTGCCATCGATGAGGTGCCGGATGCTCATTTTCAATATCCTCTAATACGGTATGCGGTTCTGGAATGGACTAAGCGTAATACGCATCTTCAGCGACAATGGTATTGACAAGCTTGCCGATACCTTCAATCTCACAAGTCACGATGTCGCCTGGCTTGACATCACATACTCCTTCCGGAGTTCCCGTAAGAATGACGTCACCTGGCTGCAGGGTCATGAAGCTGCTCAGATACTCGATAAGGGCAGGGATGTCGTTGACGAGGTCCCGGGTATTGCCTTTTTGCACCAGCGCGCCGTTCACATGCGTGGTGAGCGCAAGCGCATGCGGATCAGCAATGTCAGCGGCATCGACGAACCAGGGCCCGAGTGCAGTGGCGCCGTCCCGATTCTTGACGCGCATGTTCGGACGAAACCAGTTTTCGAGGTAATCGCGAAAGGCGTAGTCGTTGCATACCGTGTAGCCGGCCACATGGGCCATTGCCTGGTCAGCGCTTACCTTGTGCGCCGTCTTGCCGATGACCACGGCCAATTCGCATTCATAGTGCATGAAGGTTATGTCGGCAGGACGCCGGGTGTGGCCGCGATGGCCTATCAGCGTGCCTGGACCCTTGAGGAATACCAGTGGCTCGTCTTTGGCGGTGATGGTGAGTTCGCGCGACAGTTCCTTCAGATGATCGGCATAGTTGAGGCCAAGCGCAATTACGGTTCCGCACGCAATCGGAGGCAGCCACACTACTGCGTCTTCAGGCAGTACCCGGCCGTCAGCCAGCTGCAGGCCTGCAGCATGTTCGTATGCGGTATGGATGGCGCCGTCGAAGGCTACACGGGCAGTTCTCATGCAGCCAGCTCCTCGGCAACGATCCGGTTCTCGAGTCTTCCGAGGCCGTCTATCTCGATTGCGACCGTTTGGCCAGGCTGCACCAACGGCGGATCGGCTGCTTCGCCAAGCATCAGGATGTCGCCAGCCTGCAAGGTCATGAACCCGGTGACGGCGCTCAACAGGGTGGCAACGGAACGCAAGCGGCCAGCAGTTGAACTGTTCTGGACCAATACGTCATCTACATAGATCCTCACTGCCAATGCATCAGCATCCGGTATCATTGCAGCAGGGACGAACTCCGGGCTTATCGGACAGAAGCCGTCGCGTGCCATGAGGCGGACGGAGGGTCTGTAATAGCTGTCCATTGGCAGGCTTGCATCGTTGATGATGGTGAAACCCGCTATGTAGCGATTTGCGTTCGCGGGTGTCACCCGGCACGCCGTACTCTTGATGACGATGCCAAGATTGGCGCCAACCTTCAATGCAGGTATGCCCGCAGGACAAACGAGGGAACTGCCGCTTGTTGCCAGCGTATTGCGGGGCTTCATGTACAGCACTGGTGTTTTCGGTGGCGCCTTGTAGGGTGCTTTGTGGATGTCGTCACCGAGTGCCGCGAGGGACTTCGCATCGTTCATCAATACTCCATACACCACACCTGAGCAGCGGAAAGGAGTGAAATCGAATTCAAGGAAACTGCTCATTCAAGGGCTCGTGCTTGCAGATTGGAAAAAAATGGCATCCGGTGAATGTAGTGGTGATGATAGATCTGAGTCAAGCTTGTGCATGCTTCGCGCGATACAGTTCTATGCGCGTGATCGATACGGCATTCTGAAAGTGCTTTGTGACAAAAAAGTTTTTGGACAAATTGGCAGATCAAGAGAGGATAAGATGCTGGCGCCAGGCCTTGTCGTAGAATGTGAATAATGGAAAAACAGCTATAAATTCAGCGTTACTCGCGTTCGTTGTGCTGGTGTCGCCGAGAGTATCCAGCGTTGTGATTGCGTTATCGATTTGTATCTGTTTATCCCACGTATAAGTAGTCATGGATTGTCAGGCGATGTTTTATGGGCACACTTCGTGTCTTGAAGATTCAGCTGACAAAAAAAAGTAGAGAAGCGTGACAAGTACAATCTGTCGCACGTATTCTTCATCACGATTTGACTGTCCGTGTGTTGTTCCGGGGGGAATGCCATTTTGACAACCAGGCGCAAGATGCTGCAAATGACCGGCACCATGGCTGGTTCTGCCGCGGTGTATTCAGTAGCAGCCGCACTCGGTGCCGTGCCATCGCCTGCGCACGCCCAGACCCTGCTGCTCGGCCCTGCCAGACCAGGCAAGAAAGTGCTTGTACTGGGTGCGGGTATCGCAGGCCTTGTGGCTGCCTGGGAGCTGGAGAATGCCGGCTATGAAACCGAGATCCTCGAAGCCGCCGATCGTATTGGTGGTCGTTCCCTGACCCTGCGTCATGGCGATGTCGTGGACGAAGTCGGCAATCGCCAGATCTGCAACTTTGATGAAGATCCGCTGCTGTACTTCAATGCCGGTCCTTCGCGGATACCCCAAGAGCATCACGCCATCATCGAGTATTGCCGCAGACTTGATGTGCCATTGTTGACCCATGTAAACAGTAATACCGGCGCCTGGGCGCAGTTTGATCGCTTCAATGGCGGGGAACGCATGCGAATCCGGCAGTTTGTTGCCGATGCCCGCGGCATGATGAGCGAACTTGCCCAGAAAGGGCTTAGCGACGACTGGTTGGACCAGCAACTCGGTGAAGCTGATCGCGATCTCATGCGTCAGTTCCTGCGCAGTTACGGTGATCTCGATCCGGAGGGAATCTACAAGGGTTCCAGTCGGGCTGGCTATGCCAGTGGTGGTCTGATGACACCCGGCGTCCTCAAGGACACGGCCGGGCTTGACCAACTGCTTCAAAGCGATTTCTGGCGGATGGGCATGAATTTTGCCGAGTCCAGCCTGCAGTCGGCAGTCCTGGAACCGGCGGGTGGTATGGACCGCATTGTTACAGCATTGGCGTCGCGGCTCAGGAACAAGCCGCGTGTTCGCAGTGTAGTGCGGGCGATCAGCGTCGAAGCAGATGGTGTCCGGGTCAGTTATCGCGATCAGGGTGTGGAGCGCGAAACGCGCGCAGACTATTGTCTGAACTCCATTCCGTCACAATTGCTGGTCGGGATCGAAAACAATTTCTCTGCCGAGTACTTCAAGTTGTTGCAGAGTCGCCCGCGCGGCAAGCTCAGCAAGATCGGCCTGCAAATGGGCAAGCGCTTCTGGGAGGCTGAGGGTATCCACGGCGGTATTTCGTGGACCGGGCAGGACATTACCCAGATCATCTATCCTTCTGAAGGGTTCGGCGCTGCCAAGGGTATTGTGGTGGGCGCCTATGTCCTGTCCGGGGAGATCAATGACCGCTGGATGAATCTGACTGCTGCGGAAAGGATTCGTCGCGCAGTGGAGCAAGGCGAGAAGCTTCACCCGGGGTACGGCAATCACTTTGAATCCGGCGTCAGCGTGGCGTGGCACCGCATGAACCATATGCTGGGCTGTACCGCCATTCAGACGGAACATGGCACCGCAGAAGCGTTGCGCCAACCGTTCGGCAGGCACTATCTGATCGGAGATCAGGCTGCCAATTACGCCGGCTGGCAGGAATCTGCCGTTGTCACTGCCATTGGCGCCCTTAATGACATCCAGCGCAGGGAGGAACAGCAATGAGGCTGGTTTGCCAATGGCTTGTGTTCGCGCTGCCCTGGATACTGGGAGCTATGCCTGCCGGCGCCGACGAAACGGAGGATTTGTTGAACAAATACACGTTTTGTCTGGTGTGCCATGGCTATCAGGGGCAGGGTAACGTATCGGTACAGGCGCCGGCGCTGGCAGGCATCGAGCCCTGGTACTTTGCCGCTGCACTCGATTCCTACCGATCGGGGCAGCGCCACACCTCACCTGCGGCAATGGACATGCAGAGTGCTGCGCGTATGATCGAGCCAGCCAGCTATGATGAACTGCATGCCTTCGTCTCTGCCTTGGCACCCGGGCAGCGGCCCGCTGTGGCCGCTGTTGCTGAACAGGTGCAGCGAGGGGCGGCTGCCTATGCGCAATACTGCGCAGTCTGTCACGGCAGTGAGGCCGAGGGTAACGAACAACTGGCAGCCCCTGCGCTCAAACGGCTTGCCCCCTGGTATCTGACTTCAGCCTGGCAAGCCTATCTCACCGGTGCGCGCGGGGACGACAATGCGGCGCCGATGGCGCGTCAGATGCGGCAGATGGCCCTGTCGATGCCGGTAGAGATCGCCATAGAAGACCTGATCGCCTTTATAACCAAATGAGTCAAGGAGAGTTGCCGCCATGGTCAAACCCCTGTTCCTGCTTGCACTGGTAGCCGCACAGGCCTGTTCTGCTGCCGAGATTGTCAGGTACGCCAACGAAGGCAGTACGCTTCCGATTGCCGCTGCCGTGGAGGTGGATGGTGTGTTGTATCACAGCGGCGTCATCCCGACTGCCGCGAACGCGACTCTTGACCGCAATGACGTGGCTTATTGGGGCGACACGGAAGCCCAGACCGTCAGTGTGCTCGGGAAGATCGAAGCGTCACTGCAGGCGAAAGGGCTGGGCATGGGCGATATTGTCAAACTGACTGTGTTTCTTGTCGGTGATCCTGCCAACGGCGGGAGAATGGATTTTCAGGGTTTCATGCGTGGCTACACGCAGTTCTTCGGTGAGCACAGCGGTGGAAGCTTGCCGGCGCGCTCGGTAGTAGAGGTTGCAGCGCTGGTGAGTCCAGGCATGATGGTGGAAATCGAAGCGGTCGCCGTGCGTCCCTGAGCCTGGCGGCTGGCGACCTTCAATCGTCGTTGGCCGATTTGCGGATGGCTTCCAGTACCAGGCTTTCGGGTGCACTTTTGCCGA
>JBIIWP010000119.1:0-9398 GCA_044338855.1 Pseudohongiellaceae bacterium
CGCCTGCGCAATATAAGTATCTGAATAAAAAGGGTTTAACAAAAGTTAACGCAGCCCTAACCGTTGCCCAACCGTTAAACACCCTGGATGTCGCTTTGTGTGGCTCTATGATGCAGGCAAGTCTTGAGCACCTATGCTCAATTTCGTTGTCAGTCGTCACACAGGAAGTCCCAACTATGAATCTGAGCATCTCGCGTCATGCCTTGCCCCGCCTTTCCGCCCTGGCCTTCGCCTTGGCTGCCAGTAGCTTGGCCCAGGCCCAGTCGTCAGCTGCCATCGAGGAAGTGGTCGTGTTCGGCCGCAGCCTGGATCTGCGCGGCCAGGCCAATGCAGCTACCGAGGGCACCGTTGGCGGCGCCGACCTGCTGATCCGGCCCATGCTCAAAACGGCCGAGTTGCTGGAAGCCATGCCGGGCATGGTGGCCGTGCAGCACTCTGGCAGCGGCAAGGCCAACCAGTACTTTCTGCGTGGCTTCAACCTGGACCATGGCACCGACTACAGCGCCCATGTTGACGGGGTGGCGCTGAACCTGCGTTCGCATGGCCATGGCCAAGGTTATCTGGACATCAACGGCCTGATCGCGGAGACCGTGGACGGCATCGACTACCGCAAGGGGCCTTACCGTGCCGATATTGGCGACTTCTCGCTGGCTGGCGCTTCCTTTATCCGCACCATCGACCGCCTCGACCGTTCCTTTGTGTCGGCCGAGGCCGGACGCTTTGGATGGAACCGCTATGCCGGTGGTATGAGTGAGGATGTGGGGCAGGGCACGCTTACCCTGGTGGGTGAATACAAACAGTACGACGGTCCCTGGCAAACGTCCGAGCAGCTGGACCACGGGGCACTGTGGGGCAAGTACACACAGCAGACCAGTTTTGGCAGTGCCGCACTGACCTTGTCGGCCTACGATGCGCAATGGAATCCTACCGAACAGATCCCCGAACGTGGCATCGGCACGCCAGCCTGCGCTGATGCCTTCTGCGCGCTGGACCCGACGGCCAACGGCCAGACCCAGCGCGTGATCCTTACCGGCACGCTGAATGGTGACGATTGGGATGCTACCGTATATGCCCAGCACTACGACTGGGACATGAAATCCAACCCGACCTACGACTACCAGATCAACCAGTTCGACCAGCGCTGGATCATTGGCGGCAAGGCCAGCCGCACTCTTATCGATACCGGAACCATGCAGCTGGTAATCGGTGGCGACGGTCGTTACGACGATGCCACCAGCGTCGGTGTCGACCATTACGAGGCCGGGCGCTTCGTTGAAAACATCGCTGACAACGAAATAAAGGAAGGCTCTATTGGCATCTACAGCGAAGCCACCTGGTACCTGACGGATAAGCTGCGCCTGCTCGGCGGCCTGCGTGCGGATCACTACGATTTCGATGTCAGTGCCAACAGCCCCGGCAGCGCGGCGGGCCAGACCACGGATGCCCAGGTGTCGCCCAAGGCCGGGCTGGCCTGGGAAGCCACCGATGCGGTGGAGCTGTATGCCAACTGGGGCCGCGGTTTCCATTCCAACGATGCGCGCGGGGTAGTGAACCGCGTGGACCCGATTCCGGGCCTGTCGCGTGGCGAAGGCCACGAGTTCGGTGCGCGCAGCACCTTGGGCGATCTGACCCTGACCGCCAGCTATTGGTGGCTGGACCAGGCCAGTGAACTGATCTTTGTGGGCGATTCAAACTCGGTGGAAGCCAAGGGCGGCTCCGAGCGTGAAGGTGCTGAGCTGACCGCATTCTGGCGCCCCTTCGACTGGCTTGGCATCGATGCGGCCTACACCGAGAGCCGCGCCCGCTACGTCAACAACCCGGAAGGCGCCTATGTGGAAGGTGCCATCGAGAAGGCGGCACAGTTGGGTATCGCGGCCACACGCGACAACTGGGACACCAGCCTGCGTCTGCGCTATCTGGGGCCCTACGCGCTGGTGGCCGACAACACGGATCGTGCCGAGCCGCTGCTCACTGCCAGCCTGCGCGCGGCACGGCACTGGTCGGCCTTTACCCTCTACGCCGAGGTGATCAACCTGCTGGACAGTGACCGCAAGGAAATTGTCTACAACTACGCGGCTTTTGTGCCGGGGCTGGACCCCGTCGGCAGCAGCTCGGAGGACATCGATTGCGCCACGACCAATTGCCGTGTCAGCCGCGTGACGGAGCCGCGCAGTTTCCGCATGGGGGTCAGCTACAAGTTCTGATGCGTTTTCAGCTGGCGAAGTAAAGACTCAGCGCGGTGGCAGCCAGACACAAGGCCGTGGCCGTGCCGAGTGGGGCCAGCAGGTGATGCAGCGCGTTGTGATGCATGCGCCCCAGCACGAAGGCACACAGGCTCATGGCGACATAGACCAGCGTGCAGAAAAAACTGCCCATCGCCAACCCGATGTGAAAGGCATCGCTCGGTTGCGGAACCTGGCCGGCTTCGGGTTCGAACACCAGGATGCCCTCAGGATAGGTATCACTGAGGGCGAGGCCAAACACCCACGCGCAAGCAATGGCCAGTATCAGGCTGGCCGTCAGGGTGAGCAGGAAACTGCGGATCTTATTCGACATCATCACGGCTTTCGGTTCCTTCGATGCAGATGCTGCCGTTTCATGGTATTTCGCTCGGTGTGTGTTGTTGCAGGGGCCCGCCCCCACGGCTATTTCTTCGCAGCGAGTTTTTGCTTCAGTTCGCGACGGCGGCGGTGCAGTACCGGCTCGGTATAGCCGTTGGGCTGCACCATGCCTTCGAGTACCAGGTCACAGGCGGCCTTGAAGGCGATGCCGTCGTAGTTGGGCGCCATGTCCTGGTACAGCGGATCACCGGCGTTCTGTTTGTCCACGATGATGGCCATGCGCTTCATGGTCTCCAGCACCTGCTCCTTGCTGCAGATGCCGTGGCAGAGCCAGTTGGCGATGTGCTGGCTGGAGATGCGCAGCGTGGCGCGGTCTTCCATCAGGCCGACGTTGCTGATATCGGGCACCTTGGAGCAGCCGATGCCCTGGTCCACCCAGCGCACCACATAGCCGAGGATGCCTTGCGCGTTGTTGTCGAGCTCCTTCTGGATCTGCTCAGGCGTCAGCTTGTTCTCGGTCATCAGCGGTATCAGCAGGATGTCGTCCACGCTGGCCTTGGGACGCGAGCTCAGCGTGCGCTGCACGTTGGCCACGTTGATCTGGTGGTAGTGGATGGCGTGCAGTGTGGCGGCGGTGGGTGAGGGCACCCATGCGCAGTTGGCACCGACCTGCGGATGCACCACTTTCTGCGCCATCATGTCGGCCATGAGGTCAGGCTTGGCCCACATGCCCTTGCCGATTTGCGCCTTGCCGGTAAAGCCGGTGCCGATGCCGATGTCCACGTTGGAATTCTCGTAGGCACCGATCCAGGGCTGGCCCTTGACGGCGTCTTTCGGCACGAAGGGACCCGCCAGCATGCTGGTGTGGATCTCGTCGCCGGTGCGGTCGAGGAAGCCGGTGTTGATGAAGAAGATGCGGTCCTTCACGGCGCGGATGCATTCCTTGAGGTTCACGGAGGTGCGGCGCTCTTCATCCATCACGCCCACCTTGATGGTATTGCGCTTGAGGCCGAAGGCGTCTTCCACGGCGTCCATCAGGTCATTCGTAAAGCCCACTTCTTCGGGGCCATGCATCTTCGGCTTGACGATGTATACGGCGCCTTCGCGACTGTTCTTGAACGGGCTGTTACCCTTGATGTCATGGATGGAGCACAGCGTGGTGACCATGGCATCGAGGATACCTTCGGGAATTTCGTTGCCCCGGTTGTCCAGCACGGCGTCGGTGGTCATAAGGTGGCCCACGTTGCGCACCAGCAGCAGGCTGCGGCCCTGCATGATGACGGTTTCACCACTCGTGCCCTTGTACGTGCGATCCTTGTTCAGCGTACGCGTGATGACCTTCTCGCCTTTCCTGAAATTTTCGCTCAGCGTGCCGTTCATCAGGCCCAGCCAGTTGCGGTAGGCCACCACCTTGTCTTCGCCATCAACGGCAGCCACGGAGTCTTCGCAGTCCTGGATGGTGGTCATGGCGGATTCGAGTACCACGTCCTTCACGCCGGCGTGGTGCTGCTTGCCGATGAAGCTGTCGCGGTCCAGCTGGATCTCGAGGTGCAGACCGTGGTTGGCGAACAGCAGCGCCGTAGGGCTGTTGAAACCGCCCTGGAACCCCACGAGCTTGTCGGGATTGGACAGCCCGGTGACGGTGCGGTCTTTTAATTCGGCAACGGCCACGATGTGGCCATTCTCGTTGCTGAGACGGTATTCGGTGACGAAGCTGTGACGGCCGCGCTTCAGCGGAATCGCCTGGTCGAGAATGTCGTCGGCATAGTCCATCACCTGCGTGCCGCGCTGCGTGCTGTACTCGCCGCTGCGGTCGCCGCCGATCACGTCGGTGCCGTAGAGTGCGTCGAACAGCGAACCCCAGCGGGCATTGGCGGCGTTGAGGGCGTAGCGCGCGTTCATCACGGGCACTACCAGCTGCGGGCCGGCGACGATGGAAATTTCGTAGTCGCAGCCGCGCGTGCCGATGTGGAAGTCCTTGCCGACCGGCACGAGGTAGCCGATGTCCTGCAGGAACTGCTTGTACTCGTCCTTGTGTGCAACGTAGTACGCCATGTCATGTTGCTTGTGCCAGGCGTCGATCTGCGCCTGCAGCTCATCACGCTTCTGCAGCAGTGCCTTGTTGCGCGGTGCCATCTTCTCGAGGATGGCGCCCAGTGTGGCCCAGAAGTCCTTCGGGCTGACGCCGGTACCGGGGCAGGCCTCTTTCTCGATGAAGTCATAAAGCACCTGCGAAATCTGCAGGTTGCCGTAGGAGATGTTGTTGGACATGGGAGCCTCTGCTGTCAGTTACCGCGGATGAGGAAAGGCCGCTATTCTAGCCCTATTGCGCGGCGCTTGAAAAACCCTGTAAGGGGCCGTGTCGGGGAGTTCGCGGGGCTGCAGCAAGTGCCCCGTAAGGGCTGTTTTAAAGGGCAAATTGCAGCAAATGTGGTAGTCCGGGCCAGCGCCGGGAGGGCCGGGTGTTGCTCCGTGACACTTCGGGTATACTCGTGCCACCTGTGGCCGGGTGCCACTGTGCCACACAGCTTCACCAAAACAACAAGACTTACCCGCGTCCGACACGCATGGGGACCTTTGGAGGCAATATGAATGTATTGAAGTATTCCGTACCCGCAGCCTTGTCGCTGCTGGCCAGCGCCGTAGCTCTGGCCCAGGCACCGCTCGACAGCGCACGCGCCTATCCGGAGGGCTACATCACGGGTCAGGTCACTGGCCCGAATGGTCCCGAAGCCGGGGTATGGGTGATTGCCGAGACCAAGGAAACCAACACGCCCTTCATCAAGATCGTGGTGACTGACGATGAAGGCAAGTACGCACTGCCGCAGCTGCCCTCGGCCACCTACAACGTGTGGGTACGCGGCTATGGTCTGCTGGACTCCGCCAAGCTGGAAGGCCGTCCCGGCGATACCGAACTGAACCTCAGCGTGGAGATTGCACCCACGCCGGCTGATGCGGCGAAGATCTATCCTGGTGACTACTGGCTCTCGCTGCTGCAGCCTCCCACGACATTGCCGGGCACTGGTCCCGTGGCTGCCGGGGGCAATGGCTTCATGCCCGCCTTCACCAGCCAGGACGATTTCATCCACTCCTTCAAGAAGGACTGCAACTTCTGCCATCAGCTGGGCAACGAGATCACGCGTACCCTCGGGCACATGGATAATCTCGGCTTCGATTCGCATGAAGAAGCCTGGATCTACCGTACCTCGCTGGGCGTGCGCGGCGGCAGCATGCAGGGAGCCTTCCTGGCCTTCGGCATGGACGGCATGAGCAAGACCATGGCCGACTGGACGCGCACGGTCGAAAGCGGCGCCGTACCGCCCGCCCCGCCGCGTCCCTCCGGTGTGGAGCGCAATGTGGTGGTGACGCTTTGGGATGTGGCCGGCGATCACGACTTCATGCACGACATCATTTCCACCGACAAGAACAATCCCACCGTGAATGCCTTCGGTCCGATCTACGGTGTGTCCTCCGGTCACGGCACCATCGAGATCATCGACCCGGTGACCAACGACAACTACAAGGTCGTGATCCCGACCCGCGACGATGCGCGCGAAGTGTCATCGCGTTTCCCGCCGCCGGGCAACCCGTCCAACTTCTGGGGCATGCAGCACCTGTGGGGCCTCGAAAACCCCTCCGATCCGCACAACTCCATGGTGGGCCCCGATGGTCGCGTATGGAACACCTCGAAGATCCGCGATGATCAGCCGGCCTGGTGCCAGCAGGGTTCGGAGCATCCCTATGCACAGTATTACCCGCTCACCCGCAGCAACCGCCAGGCTTCGGTGTATGACCCCGTGTCCGGCAAGTTCGAGCTGATCGACACCTGCTTTGCCACGCATCACCTGCAGTTCGCCAATGACCCGCAGAACACGCTGTACTTCAACGAACTGCTGGGCCCCATGTTCGGCTGGATCGACACGCGCGTGTGGGACCAGACCAAGGACGAGCAGCTGGCGCAGGGCTGGTGCCCGCAGGTCATCGACACCAACGGTGACGGCCGCATCACCAAGCCCTGGAACGAGGCCGACGCCGAGAATCCCGATCCGGCGCTGGATACCGAAGTGCGCAAGAACCTGTACACCGTGATTGCCGATCCCAAGGACGGCAACATCGTGTGGGGTGTGTCCGAAGGCCGCAACGGCAGCGAACGCGGCTGGCTGGTACGCCTCGATCGTGGTGACAATCCGCCCGAGAGCTGCATCGCCGAGGTCTACCAGGTGCCCGAAGGCACGCTGAACCCGCGCGGTGTGGACATCGACAGCAAGGGCAATCCCTGGCTGGCCATGGCGGCCACTTCGCAGTGGGCGCGCTTCGACCGCAGCAAGTGCGACACGCTGAGCGGCCCCGGTACCGACAAGGGCACGCAGTGCAACGCCGGCTGGGAAGTGTGGCAGACCCCGGGTCCCAAAATGGGTGATTCCAAGTATCCGGCAGACTTCCATTACTTCGGCTGGGTGGATCAGCACGACATCATCGGTCTGGGCAAGGACACGCCGATCCTGACCGGTTCCAACTCCGACTCGCTGATCGCGCTGGATCCGGAAACCAGTGAGTGGACCTACCTGCGCGTGCCGTACCCGCTGGGCTTCTACCAGCGCGGTCTGGACGGTCGCATCGACGATCCCGACCTCGGCTGGAAAGGCCGTGCGCTCTACTCCAACTACGGTACCCACCTCGTGTGGCACACCGAAGGCGGCAAGGGCACCAAGGGCAAGGTAGTGAAGTTCCAGATCCGCGAAAACCCGCTGCAGTACTGATCTTTCTGCGATACAAAAGGAGAGGCTCTTCGGAGCCTCTTTTTTTGCCGGCGGGAAACGCCTCTTCAGCCGCGCTGCAGTTCGAACCTGTCGCGGATGGTGGAGTACCAGTTGCCGGCAAGCCGGCCCACGGGGTCCAGCGTTTCGAAGTCGACGCGGCCGTTCTGGTACAAGTCGTCACGAATGTGGATGTGGCGGATCTGGCCCAGGATGAGATTGCCGGCGCCCGGCTGGTCGCCGAAGCGGATGATGTCGTGCAGCGTGCATTCAAACACCAGTAGCGCCTCCCCCACATAGGGCGCATTGATGTGGGTGGCTTCGGCGGGTGTCACGCCGGCATAGGCAAATTCATCCTCTCCCGGTTCCAGTGTGGCGGCGCTCTTGCTCATCTGCTGCACGAGTGCATGACTAACGCAACTCAGCGTGAAGCAGGGGTTCTCCTGCACGTTCTGCAAGGTGTCCTTGTTGCGACCATCCGGACGCGGGATGGAGGAGAATCCGACGATGGGCGGCGCGGCGCTGAAGCAGTTGTAGAATGAGAACGGCGCGAGATTGTTAAGCCCCGTGGCACTGCGCGTTCCCGCCCAGGCGATGGGACGTGGCGCGATGGAGCCAATAAGGATCTTGTAAAGGTCGGGTTGGGGCAGCGCAGCGGCGTCGATCAACATGGGCTTTCCTGCAGGTTGGAATTAAGGCGATAACACCGGGATGGTAGCAGAGGTCTGCCGGCGCACGGCAAGTGCTGCCGCAGCGCGGAACTTTGGTTACCATGGCACAGCAACAATTCTGTCGCAGACGAGTGGACTCACATGCAAACCCTGATTTCGATCGATGAATTGAAGCAACTGCTGGCCGGTCCTGGATGCCGCCTGTTTGATTGCCGTTTTGCCCTGCAGAATCCCGCTGCCGGCTTGCGCGCCTATGAAAAGGGCCACTTGCCAGGCGCCATGTTCGCCGATCTCAATAACGACCTCAGTGCTCCGCACGTGCCGGGCAAGACCGGTCGCCATCCCTTGCCTGAGCGCAGTGGCTGGATCCGCAAGGTACTGAACTGGGGTCTGGATCCCGGCGTGGATGTGGTGCTCTACGATGACTGCGGCGGCGCCGGTGCCGCGCGCATGTGGTGGATGCTGGGCTGGATAGGTCATGCCAGGGTGCGCGTGCTCGATGGTGGTCTGCAGGCCTGGGCTGCCGCAGGCGGTGAGCTTGTGCACACCGGGTTCAAGGCCGTGGCTGCCCCGGTTGATCGCTACAGCGTACTACCCTCCCGCACGCGGCTGATGACGGCAGATGACATCGACTTCGATATCCAGTTGCTCATGGATGCGCGCGACCCCGTGCGCTTTCGCGGCGAGGTGGAGCCGGTCGATCCGGTAGCAGGGCACATTCCGGGCGCCCAGTGCTTCCCCTATACCGACAATCTCGGTCCGGACGGCAAGTTCAAGTCGGCGTCCGAACTGCGCCAGCGCTTCAAGGAGCTGGCGCACAGCTTTCTGCGCCCGGTCTGCTACTGCGGCTCCGGTGTCACGGCCTGCCACAATATCCTCGCCATCACGCATGCTGGCCTGCACATGCCGGATCTGTATGCGGGTTCGTGGAGCGAATGGATCACGGATCCGGCACGGCCGGTTGCTGTCGGCGACTGAGCTGCCGGTGATCAGAGCTTGCGGGCGGCGCGTGGCTCGTAGCGCCGGGCGCTGAGTCCCGCTTCTTTCAGCGCGTCCAGCGCTGCATGACGGTCTTCACTGTTCAGGAAGCGTCCCAGTTCGATGCTGTGGCGGCTGTCATACAACTGCAGGCGCGGGCCGTCGAGATGATGCTCGGGATCTGTTACCGCGAGGCGGACCGCGTCGCGCTCGAAGTCCCAACTGCGCTGGGGAAAGTGCGTGCCGAACTGCACACGCAGGGTATCCGCGTGCAGTGTGATGACCTGACGCTGGTAAGTGTCGCGGCAGACGCGGTACAGCAGCCAGGCCACCAGAGCTGCCTCCAGCCCGGAGAAGGGCAATACCGCCCAGGCCCCGACAAAGGCCCAGAACACGCCGACCACCAGGGTGGTGCCACAGATCACCAGCAC
>JBIIWP010000120.1:0-9336 GCA_044338855.1 Pseudohongiellaceae bacterium
CTCCAATCTGCAAGCCGCACTTGAGCAATTCATTGCCGCGGAAAAACTTCCCGCCGACTACGCGCACACCGTGGAAACGTGGTTCGTGCCACTGGCTGAAGACGTGTTGAAGCTGGTCTCGAGCAGTACGCAGGCACCGATCGTCGGTGTCAGTGGCTGTCAGGGCAGCGGCAAATCCACGCTGGCGGCGCTGCTGGTGCTGCTGGTGCGGGAAATGATGGGTCTGCGGGCCGTAAACCTGTCCATAGACGATTTCTACCACACGCATGCCACGCGCCAGCAACTGGCGCGCGAGGTGCATCCCTTGTTCGCCACGCGAGGCGTGCCGGGCACCCACGACGTGCCCCTGGCACTGGACACGATACAGGCGCTGCGCCAGGGCGGGCAGGTGGCGATTCCGCGCTTCGACAAGTCCGTGGATGATCGTCATGCGGCTGCCACCTGGCCAGCGGTGACAGCGCCGGTGGATCTCATCGTGCTGGAAGGCTGGTGTCTGTCAGTACCGGCACAGCCTGATGAACTGCTGCACGACCCCATTAATCCGCTGGAGCACGGCGAAGACTGCGTGGGTGCCTGGCGCCGCCACGTCAATGACGCCATCCGCAACGATTACGCCGGGTTCTACGCCATGGTGGACTATCTGGTGATGTTGAAAGCCCCTGACTTCGCCAAGGTCGCAGAATGGCGTGGCCGTCAGGAGCAGAAGTTGGCGGCACATGCAGGCGCAGCGGGCCACCGTGTCATGAACGAGCAGCAGCTGGCGCGCTTCATCCAGCACTACGAGCGTATTACCCGCCATGGCCTTGAAGTGCTGCCGCAGATGGCTGACGTGGTGTATCAGTTGACGGACGAACAAACGATCGCGGGCAGACTCTGAGTTGACCCGCGATACCCGAGCATGGCTCCTTCACACAAGCAGACGAGACCTTTATGCGCGCCCTGATCGACAAACTGCACGAGGTGGTATCCGTTCCGCTGTTGACCGGCACGGACATCAGCGAACGTTACCAGCACGACTGGTCTTCCGAAGCGCCCGGCATTCCCATCGCCGTGGCACGCCCGGCCACCACGGCCGAGGTCTCTGCCATCCTGCAGTTGTGCCATGAGCATGAGCAGCCAGTGGTCGTACAGGGTGGCATGAGCGGCCTGTGCGGCGGCGCCAACCCACGCGGCGAAGAACTGGCGATTTCCATGGAACGCCTCAACGGTATCGAGGAAATCGACCATGCCGCGATGACCATGACGGTGAAGGCCGGCACGCCCCTGCAGGTGATCCAGGAAGCGGCTGCGGCGGCCGGCTTCGTGTTCCCGCTGGACCTCGGCGCGCGTGGCAGCTGCAATATCGGCGGCAACATCGCCACCAATGCCGGCGGCAACCAGGTGCTGCGCTTCGGCATGACGCGCAACCTCGTGCTGGGTCTGGAAACCGTACTGGCCGACGGCACCGTGATCAGCAGCATGAACAAGATGCTGAAGAACAATGCGGCCTACGACCTCAAGCACCTGTTCATCGGCAGCGAGGGCACACTGGGCATCGTCACGCGCGCCGTGCTGCGCCTGTACCCGAAGGCTCGCAGCCGCTGCAGTGCCTTGCTGGCCTTGAACGATTTTCCGGCCGTGATCAACCTGCTGCACAAGGCCACGCGCGGCTTCGGCGGATCGCTGAGCACCTTCGAGGTGATGTGGGCGTCCTACTTCGATTTCATCACGAACAATGTGAAGGGTGTCTCGTCGCCATTCGCACAGCGTTATCCGGTCTACGTATTGACGGAGCTGGAAGGCTCGGACCAGGAGCGCGACCAGATGGCCTTCGAGACCGTGCTGGAAGCCGCGATGGAGGAGGGGCTGGTCGCAGATGCCGTACTGGCCTCATCGCAGCGCGAGCGCGAAGGCTTCTGGAAGATCCGCGATGGCGTGGCAGAGATCGGCGCACTCATCAAGGACAGCGGCAACTTCGATGTGAGCGTGCCGATCTCGCGCATGGAGCCGTTCCTGCTTGCTGTGCAGCAGCAACTCGAGGCCGCACTGCCGGACGTCAAGGTGCTGGCGTTCGGTCACATCGCCGACAGCAATCTGCACTTCATCTGCTACACGGGGCGCAACGAGGATATCGCGCCGATCCAGAAAGTGGTTTATGCAGTAGTGGGGCAGTTCGAGGGTTCGGTATCGGCCGAGCACGGCGTTGGCGTGCAGAAACTCAAGAGCCTGCACCACTCACGCTCACCCGAGGAACTGGCGCTGATGCGCGTCCTGAAAGATGCATTGGATCCCAAAGGCATCCTGAACCCGGGGCGGGTGATCCCGCCGGTTTGACGGCAGCTCGCGCGTCGGCGCGAGGAATTAGGGGATCTGCCGGATCAAGGTGCCGGCCACGGCAAGGGCACTGCCTGCAATACCAGCGGATCCGCCGGCATCGCCGTGCTACCGGCTGCCACCTCATTGCGTGACAGGATGTAGGCCAGCGCAGCGGCGTACTGCTCCGCAGGCAAACCGCCCTTGTTGTCGGGCGGCATCGATTCCAGCGTGAACTGCAGCAGTTCTCCCAGTGTCTTGCCGCCCCATTTCTTGCGGAAATAATTGCCACGCAATGGCGTGCCGAACTGGCCGTTACTGAGGCTGGTGCCATGGCAGAGCTGACAGGTTTCCTTGTACACGGCAGTGCCGGCTTCCACCTGTTCGGCACTGAAGCTTAGCTCCTGGGCTTGTGCCGGTAAAACACCCACCAGCAGACCCGCCGTCAGCAGGCGGATCGTTGGCTTCAAGATGTTGGCAGTCGCTGCGGTCACGTTACGGTTTCCTCTGCACAATCAGGTTGGCTGGCAGTCAATGCCGAGGCTGCGCGCATAGCGCAGGATCCAGCGTGAAATCATGAGACCAGCGAGCAGGTTGCCCACCGCAGCGCCAAAGAACAGGCCCGTGATGCCAAACAACATGTTGCCCAGCAGCGCGAGCGGTACATAGAACACGAAGAAGCGCGTCAGGCTGGTGATCAGTCCGTTGCGCGGGGCATGCAGTGCGTTGAACGAGGAGGCACTGAGCACCACCATGCCCTGGAAGGCATAGGATGCCGGCAGGATGCGCAGGATGGTGGTAATGATGTGGCGCACGTCGGCGTCGCTGGTAAAGATGGCAGCGATCCAGGGTGCCGTCAGTGCCACAACGATATACAGCGCCAGTTGCAGCACCAGCACGAAGCGCAGCGACAGGCGCAGTCCCTGGCATACGCGGTCATACATCCGCGCGCCGTAGTTCTGGCTGATGAAGGGTGGCAAGCTCATCGACATGCCCAGCACCACGATCATGATGAAAGCTTCCACCCGGCTGGCCACACCATAGGCTGCTACGGCCTGCGGGCCGTAGGTGGCCAGCGTTGCGGTGATCACGCCGGTCGATACGGGGGTGATCATATTGGCCAGTGCGGCGGGGAGCGAGATGCTGAGCAGCTTTTTCCAGGTCTGCAGCAACTCATGCAGTGGCGGCAGGCGAAAGCTCAGCAGCTTCTCCTTGACCGACAGGTAGTAGCAGATCGCGACCACCGTAAATGCCCAGGCGATGACCGTGGCCAGCGCCGCGCCGCCGATGCCCATGGCAGGGATGGGACCGAAGCCGAAGATGAACATGGGGTCGAGCACGGCGTTGACGATAGCGCCCAGCGTCATGAGACTGCCGTGCAGCTTGGCGTTGCCATTGGCCCGGATTACGGCGGTGCCGGCGAACTGCATGAGTTGCAGCGGCATACCGAGGTACCACAGGCTCATGAAGTCCTCGATCAGCACCATGCGTTCCGGCTGGGCACCCAGCAGCGGGAACAGCCACTGGATGCTGAGGATGGCTGGATACATGGACAGGCAGCCAATAAGGATGGCGATGAGCATGCTGGCGGCCGTCATCTCCTGCGCCTGGATGAGGTTCTTGCTGCCCAGGGCGCGGGCCACCAGCGCCGAAGTACCGATGCCCAGCCCCACGCCAAAGTAGGTGACGAGGATGGTGGCGGGGAAGGTGAAGCCCAGTGCTGCCAATTCGTTCGTGCCCAGCAGACTCACGAAGTAGGTGTCGGCGAGGTAGTACAGGATGACGGCAATGGCGCCGAGCGTAGTGGGGACAGTGGTACGGAACAGCGTGGTGCCGACTGGATCGCTGAGCATGTCAGGCTTGCGTGCAGTAGGGGTCAAGACTGCTATTCCTTTGATCCAGCGAACCGGTTGATAACGGCTAGAAGGGCACTTCACCGTTGACGATGGTGCGATACATCTCGCGGCGCAGACCGTCGTAATCGTTGAAGGCCTTGTGCACCACCTGGCGGTTGTCCCACATCACCAGCGTGCCCGAACTCCAGCGCAGACGGCAACTGAATTCTTCGCGCGTAACATGCCGCCCGAGGTAGTCGAGCAGCGGGCGGGCTTCTTCTTCCTTCAGGCCTTCGATGCCCTGGGCATAGATATGGTCGACAAACAGTGCCTTGCGGCCGGTTTCCGGATGTGTGCGCACCAGCGGATGGAAGTTGCCCTTGAGGATTTCCTGCTGCGATTCCATCGCGATGTCCATGTCGCCGACGATCGGGTTGCCGTATTCGTCCTTGCGCACGGTGAGGCGGATGGCCTCGCGCGCGGTCATGTGTACACGCAATCCCTCCAGCAGCTTTTTCATGCCCGGGCTGAGGAATTCATAGGCCACTTCGGTGTTGCACCACCAAGTGTCGCCGCCGTAGGGCGGCACGTCCTTGCCGTAGAGCATGCTCACGGCGGGCGGTTGCTGCAGGAACGGGGAATCCGTGTGCCAGCCTTCGCCGAACACGCGGTCCACGACCGTGGAGGCTTCCTTCACCAGCTTCTGTACGTTGGGGTGGCCGGGACTGCCCTTGGTATAGGCATCAGTGCCGAACTCGCCGAAGCGCAGCGTCAGGTTCTCCTGGTCTTCCAGGGTCAGGACCTGATCGCGGAAGTAGATCATCTTGTAGCGCCACAGTGCGGACTTGACCTGTTCCAGCTGCGCATCGGAGACGTCGGCGAGATTTACGCCGCGAATCTCCGCGCCCATCGCGCTGGCCAGCGGAATGGTCTTGATCAGCGTGTAGCCGTTGGCCTTGTCGTCGAACCAGGAAAGTGGATAGAGCTGCATGCGCGCGATTCCCCTCGGTGCAATATGGCCGGATGATAACCCAGCGTTACGGGTCTGGTAAGTCGCCGGCGCAGCGTGTTTGAATCCCCGCTCGATTCGCCCGCTGCAGAGGAATGGACAGCATGCGCAAGCAACACGATAACCCTGCCGGTACGCTGCACACCCTGTGGCTGGACAGCCACCTGCTGAAGGGCAATCCCCTGGGCGATCCGGCGCGGCGCCGCATCGATATCTATGTGCCTCACGGCCATGATGGAGCAGGTTTGGCGCTGCTGGTGGACGTAGTGGGCTTCCTGTCGGGCGGCCCCGTGCAGGGCAACTGGCGCAGCTTTGGCGAGAACCTGCCGGAGCGGCTCGACCGTCTCATCGCCAGCGGCGTGATGCCGCCTGTAGTCGTGGCACTCCCGGACTGCTTCACGCGCCTCGGCGGCAACCAGTACATCAACAGCAGCGCGCTTGGCCCCTGGGCAGACGTATTGTTGCTGGAGATGGTGCCTTTGGTGGAAAGCCGCTTCGGCTGCGGTGGAGTTGGCCGGCGTGGCATCTTCGGCAAGAGCTCGGGTGGCTATGGCGCGATGGTGCACGCACTGCTGTACCCGGACTTCTGGTCCGCTGCCGCCTGTCATTCCGGTGACATGGGGTTTGAGCTGATGTTCCTGCCGGAGATGCCCAAACTGCTGCGGGCGCTGGCGGGCAGGAAGTTCGACGTGGAGGTGTGGCTGGCCGAGTTCTGCAACAAGCCGAAGCAGCGGGGTGATGACCTGCACATCCTGATGATGCTGGCCATGTGCGCGAGCTTCGATCCTGATCCGGCCAGCCCGCTGGGTATCCGTCTGCCGGTAGACACCTACACCTGCGAGGTGATCCCGGAGCGCTGGCACAACTGGCTGCGCTGGGACCCGCTGCGCATTGCGGCCGAACACGGAGGCGCGCTGCGCACGCTCAAGGCCCTGTTCATCGACTGCGGTACGCAGGATCAGTACAACCTGCTCTACGGCGCGCGCCGCCTGCACCATCTGCTGGAGCAACAGCGCATCCAGCACGTGTACGAAGAGTTCAAGGACGATCACTCATCCATCGACTACCGCCTCGACCGCAGCCTGCCGTTCCTGGCAAACGCCTTGCTTACCTGAACTTGTACGCCGTTTGCGTATCCCGGAAATTCACGAACCAGTCCAGCGAATGCGGATTGGACATGGCGTCCTTGTTGGCCGATTTTTCCAGTGGGTGTCCCAGCAGGATCTTGCGCAGCGGCACCTCCATCTTCTTGCCCGTGAGCGTGTAGGGGATCTCCTCTACCTGCAGGATTTCATCCGGCACGTGGCGTGGGCTGTAGTCCTTGCGCAGTTTGGCGTTGATCTTCTGCTTTATCTCATCGGTCAGTGCGAAGCCTTCCTTCATCTTCACGAATAGCGGCATGTAGAAAAGGCTGTCGGGCAGTTCCAGATTCACGATGATGGAGTCGGCGATCTCGGGAATACCGTCCACGCTGCGGTAGATCTCGGCGGTGCCGATGCGAATGCCGTAGCGGTTCAGGGTGGCGTCGGAGCGGCCCAGCACGAAGCAGCCGTCATCGTCGTCCATCATGAAATAGTCGCCCTGGCGCCAGATACCGGGATAGTCGGCGAAATAGGTT
Organism: Pseudohongiellaceae bacterium; assembly: GCA_044338855.1. GTDB lineage: Bacteria > Pseudomonadota > Gammaproteobacteria > Pseudomonadales > Pseudohongiellaceae > CAILUG01. The sequence continues at coordinate 6,755 of JBIIWP010000120.1, forward strand.
TCGATGTAGCGCTTGTTGCCGGGGTCATTCCAGAAATACAGCGGCATCGAGGGCATCGGCTGCGTGACCACGAACTCGCCGACCTGGTTACGTACGGAATTGCCGGCCTCGTCGAAGGCCTGCAGGTCCACGCCGAGGTGCGGCATCTGGATGATGCCGGCCTTGACGGCCATACCGGGCATGGCGCCGCAGAAACCGGAACAAATGTCGGTACCGCCGCTGCCGGGGCCTGCAAACAGATCGGTTTTCACATTATTGTAGAACCAGGCGGTACATTCGGCTGAGACAGGCGAGCCCGCCAGCATGATGGAACCGAGCTTTTCAAACTTGAACAGGTTCTTGGGCACGATGCCGGCGTTTTCCTGCATCTGCTGCAGTGTGGGGCTGGCGCCGAACAGCGTGGCGCCGGCGTCATCCGTCATCTTCCAAAGGGCATCGGGCGTGGGCCAGGTGGGGTTGCCGTCATACAGAATGGGGCAGGCCTGCGACAGCAGCGAGCTGACCACGAAGTTCCACATCATCCAGCCGGTAGTGGTGAAGAAGAACATGCGGTCGCCGGGCTTTATGTTGTAGTGCAGCGCAGTGAGTTTGTGTTGCTCCAGCAGGATACCGCCGTGGCCATGCACGATGGCTTTCGGCAGGCCGGTGGTGCCGGACGAAAACAGGATCCACAGCGGGTGGTCAAATGGCACCTGCTCGAAGGTGAACTCTGCGGCGCTGACGGGCGGCCCCTGCATCAAGTCCTGCCACAACACGGCATGCTCTACCGGCAGTGTCTTGTCGCTGCGGTCGAGGTAGGGCAGATAGATGACATTCTGCACGGAGGGCAGCGCCTTGATGATGTTGCGGACTTCATCCTTGCGATTGAAGGGCTTGCCCTTGTACTGGTAGCCATCCACGCAGAACAGCACTTTGGGTTCGATCTGCGACAGGCGGTCCAGCACGCTGGGCGTGCCGAAGTCCGGCGAGCAGGACGACCACACGGCGCCAATGCTGGTCACAGCCAGTACGGCGGTAACGGCTTCTGGGGTATTGGCCATGTAAGCGGCAACGCGGTCACCCGGCTTCACGCCCATCTCGCGCAGACGCGTGGTCAGCTTGCGCACATCGGCGGCAAGATCAGTCCACGCCAGGGCGGTCAGCGGCTGGGTTTCGCTGCTGAAGAGCAGGGCAGTGGTGTCGGGCTTTTCATGACGCAGGATGTGCTGCGCATAGTTCAGGCGCGAGCCGGGGAACCATTCGGCGCCGGGCATCGTGCGCTTGCCGAGGACGGCAGTAGGCGGCGTGCTGGCTTCGATCCTGTAATAGTCCCAGATGCTTTGCCAGAAATCGTCGAGGTGGTCGAGCGACCAGCGGCGCAGTGCCTGCGGGGTGCTGAATTCGAGATTGCGGGTGGCCTTGAGCCATTGCTGGTATTGGTAAAGATTGGACGCTTCGATCCATTCCTGGCTGGGCTGCCAGAGTACATCACCTACATTCACCATCTGCTGATCCACGTGTGTTATTGGCCGCTTATTGGCGGCGGCCGTGTCTTTTCGACCGGGTTGCGTACAACCTGCTGCAGGGAGCCGAGACTTCCTTTGTTATCATGGCCGTAAGGTTGTCATACCCCCTGCCAGAAGGCCGGCAATACTACCATCGAAGCCGAAAGGGGTCATTACCGCAGGGTTGGAGTACGTGTATGAAGTTGGTCATTCAAGTAATAGCTGTTGTGGTTGGCATCGGGGCCCTCAGCTACGGTGTCCTGCGCTGGCTCAACAGCGGTTCCGGTGGCGTGCCGCAAGTACTTTCCCCGGCGGAACAGGCGCTGGCTCTGGCGGAATCCCGCGGCTGTCTGGCCTGCCATTCCCTGGAAGGCAACCCTGGCATCGGGCCGTCGTGGCTTGGCGCATGGGGCACGCAGCGCCGCTTCGTCGATGGCAGCACGGCTGTGGTGGATGAGGCCTATATGCGCGAGTCCATGCTGGCGCCAGCCGTCCGGGTGGTGGAGGGCTACGACAACGTGATGCTGCCGACAGGTTTCACGGATGCGGAAATCGATCTGATGACGGGTTTCATCCGCAACCTGCAACCGCAGACCGCAGTGTCGGAACAGGGTTCGGGGTCGGGTTGATAACCTGACCCCGAGCTTTGGGTGGCAGGCTCAGACCATCGAGCGGAGCATCCAGGCGGTCTTCTCGTGCAAGGCCATGCGGTCCGACACCAGCGATGTGGTGGATTCGTCACCGGCATCCTCGGCGGGCTTGAGGATGGCACGACAGGTTTTCACGACCTGCTCGTGGCCCTTGGTCAGGAGCTGCACCATATCGGCAGCAGTGGGGACCTCCTCCACATCCTTGATGTTGCTCAGGGCCGCAAAGGCCTTGTAGGTACCCGGGGCATAAACGCCGAGGGTGCGGATGCGCTCTGCGATCAGATCCACGGCGGTGGCCAGCTCGGTGTACTGCTCCTCGAACATAAGGTGCAGTTCACGGAACTGGGGGCCAGTGACGTTCCAGTGAAAATTGTGGGTCTGCAGATACAGCGTATAGCTGTCCGCCAGTAGGACCTTGAGGCCGTCGGCGATCTTCTCGCGCGACTTT
>JBIIWP010000023.1:0-33628 GCA_044338855.1 Pseudohongiellaceae bacterium
TTGATCAGCGCTCCCGGCACTGCTCGCGCCCATGCCCGCTCACCCACGCACTACCTGGCCTCCTTGTCGGCGGAAGAACTGCAACGCCGCCAGGAAGCAATCAAGCTCGCCATCAAGACCATGGGCATATCGTTCACGGTCTATAGCGAGGCCGGCAACATCGACCGCGAATGGCCTTTCGACCTGATCCCCCGCATCATTCCGCGCAAGGAATGGGACACCACTAGCAAGGGCCTCGAACAGCGCCTGCGCGCCCTCAACTGCTTCATCCATGACATCTACAACGACGGCCGCATCCTCAAGCAGGACAGCATGCTGAAGGAACTGATCTTCGATTCAGGCAACTACCGCCCGCAGTGCGCCGGGATGAAACCCAGATTCGATGTCTGGGCCAACATCTGCGGCACCGATTTGGTGCGTGATGCGGATGGCCGCTTCTATGTTCTGGAGGACAACCTGCGCGTACCCTCCGGCGTGTCCTACATGCTGGAGAACCGCACCGTCACCAAGCGCGTGCTGCCGGAGCTGTTCGAGAACTCGGAAATCCTGCCCAACAGCGATTACCCGGGCAAACTCTATGACATGCTGTGTTCGCTGGCCCCGGAGGGCAAGGCCAATCCCGAAGTGGTGGTACTCACCCCCGGCATCTACAACTCCGCCTATTTCGAACACAGTTTCCTCGCGCAGCAGATGGGCGTGGAACTGGTGCAGGGCAGCGACCTGCTGGTGGAAGACGACAAGGTCTACATGAAGACCATTGATGGCCTGATGCCGGTCGACGTGATCTACCGCCGCATCGACGACCTGTTCCTCGACCCAGAGGCCTTCAACCCTGATTCCATGCTGGGTGTAGCCGGTCTCATGCGGGCCTGGCTGAAGGGCAACGTGGCACTGGCCAATGCCCCGGGCGCCGGCGTTGCAGATGACAAGGTCATCTACACCTACGTGCCAAAACTCATCAAGTACTACCTCGACGAAGGCCCGATACTGCCCAACGTCGAAAGTTACCTCTGCGTGATACCCGAGCACCTGGACCATGTGCTGAAGAACCTCGACAAGCTGGTGGTGAAACCGGCCAACGAAAGCGGCGGCTACGGCATGCTGATGGGCCCCAAGTCCACCAAGGCCGAGCGTACGGAGTTTGCCGGCAGGATCAAGGCCAACCCACGCAACTACATGGCACAGCCACTCGTGCATCTGTCGACCGCGCCCATCCTCACGCAGGACGGCGTCGAGCCACGCCATATCGACCTGCGCCCCTTCATCCTGCAGGGCAAGCACACCTACGTCACGCCGGGCGGCCTCACGCGCGTTGCCATGACCAAGGGTTCCTACGTCGTCAACTCCTCGCAGGGTGGTGGCAGCAAGGACACCTGGATCGTCGAAGAGCACATGAACGGCAGTGCCCAGTCCCAGACCCAAAGCAGCACAAAAGGATCTAACTGATGTTGTCCAGCGTGGCAGAACGCGTCTACTGGCTGGGTCGCTATCTCGAGCGCGTCGAGAACACGGCGCGCCTCGTCAATGTGTATTCCACCATGTTGCTCGATCTGCCCAGCGGCTCCCATATCGGCTGGTCCTTGCTGCTGGACATCACCGGTTGCAATAGCCACTACGCCGGCTCGCACAAAAACATCGACGAAAAGCAGGTGCTGCGGTTCCTGCTGGCCGACGAGCAGAATCCAGCGTCGGTACTCAACAGCGCCAACTACATGCGCGAGAACGCACGGACCACGCGCGAGGTGATCCCGTCAGAGGCATGGGAGCTGATCAACAACCTGTACTACACGTTGAGGGAGCATTTTTCGCGCGCGATCAGCCGGCGCTCACGCCAGCAGACGCTGGAAATCGTCATCGGGGATTGCCAGCGCATCACCGGCGTACTCACCGGCTGCATGAATCACGACACCGCGTTCGCCTTTATCCAGCTCGGTCGCAAGATCGAACGTGCCGACATGACCTCGCGTCTCGTCGATGTGGGGTCAGTCAGCATGCTGCCGGCCTTCTCCCAGACGATCAAGGAGAAGCAGTTCCTTGAGCCCTACGAAAACATCGTGTGGATGAACGTGCTGCTGAGCGTGAGCGGTTACCAGGCTTATCGCCAACGCACCCAGAGTCAGGTACGGGGCGAGGCTGTTGTCAGGTTTTTGCTGCAGGACGAGACCTTCCCGCGCTCGATGGGCTATTGCCTGCAGGATCTGGAACGCTACCTCGAAAAGTTGTCGAACAATGCCGATGTGTTGCTGGCCGTGGCGCGCGTACGCAAAATCACGCTGACGGTGCGCATTGGTGATCTGCTGCAGCGCGGCCTGCTCGACTTCATCGACGAGCTGCAGATTTCGATCGCCGACATCCACGAAGAGATCAACAACACCTGGTTCAAGCCAGTAGAGCTGCGCAAGAAAGCCTGAGCTTTCCGCTCACCCCCACGGCTCCCACCCCTCTGCTCAGTAGGCGATTTCCGACTCGAACGACGCCTGTGGCTGGTCATCCAGACGCAGCGGCGGCAACAGGTGAAATGCTTCCTTCAAACGTGCATCCCACGCCTTCTTGAGATCGCGCAGGAAATCACTGTCTTCGCCGAAGCGATAGTGCGTCAGCATGTTGAAGCTTCTGGTCTGGTACAGCAGCAGCTCGATCGGAGGACCTACGCTGAGATTACTGCGCATGGTGGAATCCATCGAGACCAGCGCGCACAGGGCCCCTGTCTCGAGTGACGTTTCCTGAGTCAGGATGCGGTCGAGAATGGGCTTGCCGTACTTGCTCTCGCCGATCTGCAGGAACGGCGTGTCCTTGCTGCTGGTGATGTGGTTGCCCTCGGGGTAGATCATCACGATGCGATGCTCCTGCCCGGCGAGCTGACCACCCAGGATGAAGCTGGCCTGGAAGCCCACGCCGTTCAGTCCATGCTTTTCCTGCTGCTGCCGGCTCACATCGCCGAGATAGTCCGCTGCTTCGCCTACGGACGCCACCGTGGCCAGACTCAATGTGGCACTTTGACGGATATCCTTCTTGAGTTGCGCAACCGTCGCCTGGGTGGTGGCGAGATTGCCCGCCGTAAGCACTACGAACTGCCGCTCGGACCCCAGGTCGAAACGGAACATCTTGCTGTAGGTGCTGATCTGGTCGACTCCGGCATTGGTGCGGGAATCGGAACAGAACACCATGCCGGCAGCAGTGGAGATGGCAACGCAATAAGTCATGATCGAACTCGTTGGTACGGGTGGGCGGGCATTATAGCCAAACCGCGCTTGATCGCGACGAGCAAAGGTTTGAAGATGAGCGTCCTTGCCACATTTGCCTGACTTCCAGGGGAAACTCCATGAAAACAACGCTTACCCTCGCAGTGACACTGGGACTGGCCTGTAACGCCTTCGCACAGGCACCGGCCTCCTCCTTCGACCGCGGCAACAACCTGCAGGTGTGGCAGCATGCGGACTACGCTGCGACCCTGGCACAGTGCCAGACCCCGCCCGCGCCGTTTCGCATCGGTGGCGACGGCGACAACTCCACCACCCAGGCGCCACCGCCCCCTGCACTCCCGGTAGCGACGGCCATTCCCGGCATCATCGCAGGCGGTACGCAGTGGCGAGTGGTCTGGGCCTGGGAAGGCAACAATGCCGATGGCCCCATCGCCGTTGACAACGGCAGCATGCTGATCGCGAACCAGGACGCCAGCAACGTGATGGAACTGGACCCCGCCACTTCGCTGGCGCGCATCGTCCATGACGACACCAACACCGGCGGTGCCGTATCCCGCAGCAAGAGCGGCGCGCTGTTCCTCGGCATGCGCGGCCTCGGCTCGGGAGTCATGCAACTGGAGCCCGAACGTCGCGTCTTCGCCAACACCATCGCCGGCGAAGCCTTTGATTGCGTGGGCGGCGTGGTCAACGACATCGCCGCTGCAGCAAACGGCGGCGTCTACATCGCCGTGAGCGGCAGCGGTGTGTTCTTTGCCGACAAGGATGGTGTCATCACGCGCTACGGCGAGAACATGAATGGCGCCAACGGCATCGTCCTGAGTCCGGCTGAAGACGTGCTGTACGTCACCAACGGTCCTGTGCTGGTGGCATTCGACTTGCAGGCTGATGGCGCGCTGGCGAACCAGCGTGATCATGCGGCGTTGAGCGGGGGTGGAGATGGCTCGGCGGTGGACAACGACGGCAACATCTTTGTTGCGGCAGGCGGCTCCGTAAATGTCATCGCGCCGGATGGTGAGGTGCTGGGGGTGATCCCGGGGCCACAAGGATTGCACGGTGTAGCCTTTGGTGGCGCCGACAAGCGCACCTTGTTCGGCATCATTTTCTACGGCGGCTGGGGCACACCGTCGGCGCGCAACCAGGTGGTAGCGCTGGATGTGCTGGTGCAGGGCTATCTGGATAGGGCGAAGTAGCGCAACGACCTGCGGACTACTGAAGCGCACACGCGCCTGCAGGCCGACGGCATCGTCGCCATAGGCGGCGGGTCCACTATCGGTCTCGGCAAGGCCGTTGTGCTGAAGACCGGCCTGCCGCGCACGGTGATTCACGATGTGGAACTGAGTGTGGCACTGCCACATGCCAAAGCCCACAGCGTGATGATCGCGCAGGTCACCGCCTTCAACGCTGCGCAGGCACCCGAGGCCATGACGCGCATCGCTCGCGCGCTCGGCACCGACAACGCGGCGGCTGGCTTGTATGCGCTTGTGCTGCGCCTTGGTATAGCGTTATCACTGCGTAAGCTCTGCATGCGCGAAGCAGACCTCAATCGCGCCGCGGAACTCGCTACTCGCAATCCCTACTACAATCCTCGAGCTGTCACGTGCGCGAGTTCGGCTTCGACCGCCGCCTGTCGGAACAAGCGGCGTTCCAGCTCATCCTATTCCGTCACAATGATGTGCTGCACGGCTACGTCAACCAGTGTCCGCACCACTGGCTGCGCATGAACCGCCGTGACGGCCAGTTCCTGCGCTGGAGCAACACTGAACTTATGTGCGCGCATCACAGCGCGGTATTCAACCTCAGTCAGGGCGGCCGCTGCAGCAGGGGCTCCTGTCTCGGCACGAACCTGGTGCAGGTGCCGCTGCTGGTCGTCGCGGGACAGGTGCAGATTGGCCACTGACGCTCTGCGCATACGGGTGCTAGGGCGCTGTGGAAGGGTGCTGAATGTTGCGTGGGCTGTGGTGCTCGGGTTGAGGTGCCAGGGCCGGGCCGCAGCAGCCTGTGGGGGCGCGCCTGCCGCTGCGCACTGACTGACATCCCCCGCCGGGTGCCAGACACTTGATGCGCAATGGCGCAACAAGTGTCCGGCTGCAAGCGGTCCTGCCCGCTTGCCGGAAGTCGCAAGCGACTTCTCCGGGCTGCTTCTCATCAGGGCGGCATGCGCTGATTGCCCCCACAGGCAGCTGCGGCCCGGCCCCCACGGCTGCATCTGCACGTTCCGGATCATTTTTGTGCAGTAGCTTCGGAAAGGCTGGATTGGAGTTGCAGGGGTTGAACTGCGGGGGAGATTTCAATCCTGCATTGCAGCTTCGTACCGCCAGGTTGGTACACCTGCCTGCCACTGCGCACAACTACGGCAATATCCCGAGCGAAGCATCTGCGATCAAACCGCAAGAAGTATTCCTTCACCACTCGCCTTTCCCGCGGAACCCCAACTGCAGCCCCATGCCAAAGAACCCACACCGCCAAATCACCCGCGGCCCAGCTTAGGGTAAGAGCCTGCGCAACCGCCACTCAGTGCTAGCGCAGAACCCACAGCCCTCACCCACGAACATCGCACGAGAGTCTGCATCATCCTGCAACTGCCACTTCAGCCAGGCCAGCGGCCCTACAGCGAAAGGACCTCCGTTCGGCTGGTTGTAAGTGGCACCGTGCCCCACGTCCAAGTTTGCGTTGATGGCCGGCAGCTCCAGCGCCTGCAGCTCCTGCCAGTCGATTTCGGCATTGGCGTAGGCGATGTCGGTTTCGCCGCCGATGAAGTACGCGATGGGCGCATGCATGTCCTGCAGGATGGCGCGCTCTACGTCGTGGCGCAGCATGTACTGGTCGGCGTCCGTCGGCATCATGCCACTGTTGAGCACCAGCACCGTGCTCACGCGCGGATCGGTTGAGGCCTTGATGGCTTGCAGGCCACCGCAGGAATGACCCATGACGGCGACCTTGTCAGCAGCTACCTTGCCCTCGAACACACTGCCTGCACGCGCGTTCTCCGCTACCAGCCAGTCGAGACCATCGAACATCTGGCTCCAGTTCGTTTCGAACGGTGGCCATTCGCCAGGATCGGCAGGACGCTCCTGGCGCGGCGCCGGCGTGTCGCGCCAGGGACCGATCGCGACGACGATGAAGCCATGCGAGGCAACTTCCGACAGGAAGTTGCGATAGCCGAAATTGCTGTTCACGCAGGACCCGTTGCCCCATAGCACGACGGGGTACGAACCCGCGAGATCCGCGGGACGATAGATCGTGTGCGTTGGCAAGCTCGCATCACCGTAGACAAGGGCAGGCTCAGCACCGGAACCCACCGGATCGGTGAGCAACTCGACCGTGACACGGCGGCTGCGCCAGTCTTCCACCCCATCGGCATCGGCACTGCCGTCGCTCCATGCGATGTCAGTCGGCACGGCGAGGCCGGCACCCTGCAGCAGGCCGGCTATTTCCTCGGCACGACGCTGCCCGATGGATGCGGATTCCTGCAGCAAGCTGCCGTCGCTGAGGCGATGCGCGCCGCGCAGCCCGGTAACCTCCATGCGTGTGGCGCCCACCTGTTCTGCGATGCGCAAAATGCTGGATAGCTCACCCGGATGACGGAACGACACCCCCTTGTCGAAATCGAAGTGGATGTCGATAGACTGGCGTCCCTGCGGTGGTGGCGCTTCCTCCGCCGCACCGGGCGGCGGTGCGAACGCGAGGCGGCCGCCGCTGGGTCCCGGTGGACGCGGATTGAAGTCGATCACGTAGCGTTCTTCCACCGGTAGCACCGTGTTGCAGTTCTGGTCCAGTTCAGGCATCACGGACAGCTTCACCTCGTCAAGCACCACACCGCCGCAGATTGCAGGCTGATCGGTGACAATGCCTTCTACCAGCACCTGATGGCCCAGCAGCGGCGGCTGCACCGCAGCGCTGACATCGCTCTGGATCGTCAGGTAGTAGGTCGTGCCTTCGTAGTCGCTGATCCAGCACGGCACCGAGCGCGTGTCGCGCACAGCGGGGCAGCTGACAAAACTGATGCGTTCACCCACTGCTGGCGGCGCGGCCAGCACCACACCAGTGAATGCACTTGCAACGCCGAGCAACAGGATCTTGTGCGCTTTCATCACAGCACCCCCAGAAAGTTGGCCAGGTCGACGCGCTCCTGCTCCGTGAACTTGATGTTGAAGCGGCGGTCGTAGAAATCCACGATTTCCCGCAGCGAGGCCGCAGAACCGTTGGAGAAGTACGGAGCGCGCGCTGCCAGCGCCCGGAACTGCTGGATGACGATGGCGCCGACGTCCTCGCACTTGCCGGAGATCAGCGCGCGGCCGGGGTCCTGCGTGTAGATCGTGCGACCGAGAAAGGGATGTGGCGGCAGGTCAGCACTGCAGGTCAGCTTGAACAGCGGCATCTGCGGTGCCGCCGTAGACCAGGGACTTTCCGGTGGCTCCAGTGCCCAAGGCAGGTTGGTGGTGCCAAGGTCCATCCAGCCATTCGCCGTGTCCATGCCCGTCATGTGCATGCCGTGGCAGGTGGCGCAGGTGCGCTTGATGGGATTGCCCAGGCCCACGGTGTTGATGTGCATGGCGTCGCTGATCCAGAAGGTGCGGAAGAAGAACACGTCGTGGCCGCGCTGCACCGATTCGAGAAAGGCTTCGCGTGCCTGTGCTTCCGGCGTTGCGCCGGCAGGCAGATCCGCCCACTTGTTCTCCATCGGGAACACGAAGGCCGTGGTGTTGTTGCCCAGCACACCGTCGCGTCCATTCGCCATCGCCTGCGGGCCGATGCCGGATGGCCCGCCCTCCTCCACCAGCGCGCCGCCAGCACTCGACCAGGCCTGCGCACCGAACAGCTGCAGTTCAAAGGCCTTGATGGCTTCCAGCTGTTCCTCGCTCAGCGGTGTCGCGACCTGCATGTGGTCCTGCGCCGCGGCCTGCGCCTGCGACTTCAGCGTGACTTTGCGCGCATCCGCCATCATGTTCATGTTGACGGGCAATCCGGTGTCTTCATCCAGCGTGGCCAGCTGCCCGGTCTTGCCGATGAAGGGCGAGACGCCGAAGCCCGACGACGCAACGTAGCGCAGGTTCACTGCCGGGCGCGGGCGCCGGTATACGGAGATCTGGCGGTTCTCACCGTCGATGCCGTACACGGGACCGGTATTGCAGCCCGTGGGATCGCGCACCACTTCGATAGTGAACTCGGGCTCGACGCCAGCGGGTGGCCAGGGCAATCCCACGCGAAACAGACCGCGGTCCAGCAGCAGCGAATGCGAGGCGCGCTCACCGGCTGCAAGGTTCGGGCAGTTGGCACCGTCCACCATGGCGAAGATGGGATCCTTGCCCTGGGTGACTTCCCAACGCTCGCGGATACTCTTGAGCGACAGCGACATGCCGTCAGCAGGCTGGTGGCAGGACACACAGGCGCGTCCGTTGGTACCGAGTGGCTCGAAGAAGGGATGCCCGTCCGTGACGATCTCGCCGCTGCTGTTCAGCAGTCCCACGCGGCCATGTTCATTGGCATATTCCACGTAGGCTGGCAGTGGTCGATCCTCACCGGGATCCCACCACTGCGCGAGTACGCCTTGTGCCAGCAGCAGGCTGCTCACGGCAAGCGTGCGCAAAGACCATCCGGCCACTGCTGCGCTGAGCATGTTTCGATCAGACATGACCTTACTCCTCTGAACTTCTTGTCTACTTGTCTATTGGTCTACTTGATCTGGTAGAACTTGATGCGGATGGCGGGCTCGGGGCGCGCGCCGTCGGCAGCAGGGCCTGCAACTATGTCCAGTTCCAGCGCGGCCACGAAGTTGCTGCCGTTGAGCCAGGCATGCGCACTCTCCGTGGGCGCGTCGAAGCGCGGACGGAAGTAGCTGCGCGGGCCGTCGGGGCCGCCCATGGCGCAATTGAACGACTCATTGAGGATGTGAATGACCGTACCATCGTCGGCTTCCAGGAAGTAGTCCGCCGTCATGCTGAAGCAGCCACTGGCCAGGCGGTTCTGGTAGTCCCAGCCACCGGGAATGACGCGGCCGGAAAGTTTCGGCCCCGCGATGCGGCCGCCGGTGATGGGAATGTACTGACGCTGGCCGGTTGCCGTTGCCCCTACCACGGTAGCGGGCGCCAGCGTGATGCGCGCCTCGAAGGCAAACTCCACCGTGGGGAACTGGGCTTCGGTGGGCATCGTGCCGAGCTCGGTGGCGGCTGGCTGTGCCTGCACGTGCCCCACGCACAGCGTAGCCAGCAGGATGCTGCCGAGCATTGCGGGAATTCGTTGTTTCCGTTGTTTCATGTCGGACTGCATGTCACTCCCCTCCGGATATCGTTGTTGTGTTGTTGCTATTTGTAACGATCAAAGAAGCGGAAGATGTCGGGCCACACCTGCGGGATCATACCGCCGTGGTCCCCGTCCACTTCCACATACTCAAAGGTGAAGCCGCCATCTGCCTGCAGGAACGCCTGCAGTGCACGGCTGCCCTCCAGCGACGGCGTGGCACCGCGCCCTTCGGTAACAATCAGCGGAATGCTGCGGATGCGATCGAAGGGATAAGTGGCCTGGTCGATGAAGGGACCGGACATCGGCGCGATGGCGGCCCAGCGCTCGGGATAGCGCGCAGCCAGGTGCCACACGCCACCGCTGCCCATCGAATGTCCCATCAGGAATGTGCGCGCACGATCGGCGCCGTACGCTTCGGTCACTACTTCCAGTGCCGTCATCACTTCCAGTTCGCTTAGGTTCAGCGTGCGCTGCCGTTCGGGTGTCACCCCGGCGCGTTGCTCGGCGGCGGCCTGCGATTCGCCGAACACCGCCGGCAAGCGCAGTGGATTGCCGTAGGCACCGAGCGGACCCATGCCGTTGGGCGACACCACGATGTAACCATGCTGTTCAGCAAGCGCTGGCAGCATGCCCTCTGCCATGTCCATGTAGGCATTCTCGTCCGACCCTGCACCATGCAACATCAGAATGATGGGCAGCGCCTCCTTGCCATCCCAGGTAGTGGGTACATGCACGCGATACGGCATCTGCTGCCCCGTGGGAGCAAAGACGTACTCCAGGTGCTGGTCGCCCGTTGCGGGTTGCGCGCCGGCTGCGGCGGCCCAGGTTGCGAACAGCAGTCCGGCCAGGATCCTGCCAATCACCTTGTTGATGTTCATGCGCGTCTTCCTCCGTCAGCAGTTTTCTGTGGCGCCGGCTGCCAGCAGCGTGGCGATCTCATCCGGCGTGTAGCCAAGGCTTTGCAGGATCTCCGTGGTGTTCTCTCCAAGGCGTGGTGGCGCCGCGTCCACGTGCGGGCCGTCTTCCGTCATCAGGAAACCGGCGTTCACGATGTGCACCTGCTCACGCTCCGGCAAGCCGGGAATGTGCAGCGGCAAGATGGCATTGCGCGCAGCAAGATGTGCCATCGACGCTGCTTCGCCTACTTCGCGCACTACGCCGCAGGGGATACCTGCGCTGCTCAGACGCTGTTCCCAGGAGGCCGCGGAATCCTTTGCCAGTTCGGCACCGAGTTCTTCCTGCATCGCCAGCGAATTCTCGCGGCGCCGTTGTGGATCGCAAAAGCGCGGCTCATCAAGCCAGTCACTGCGACCCAGCAGTTTCGCCAGCAACACGAACTGGTGCTGCTGCACAACGCCGAGCGACAGCACCTTGCCATCGCCTGCAGTATAGAGCGCCGAGGTCGGCTGGCCGCTGTAGCCGACGTTGCCGGTCTTTTCCAGCGTCTTGCCGGTGACCAGAAACGGCACCACGGCTGAGGTCATGAATGCCAGCGAGGCATCGAACATCGCAACATCGATGTACTCACCGCCACCACCCCGCTGCCGGCGCAGCAGCGCAGCCACAATGGCAAACGCGGCAGTCTGCCCGGTGAGTGTATCGACTACAGGAAAGCCCACACGCAGCGGTGGATCATCGGCGTTGCCGCCCAGCCGCATCATGCCGCTGGTGGCCTGCACGATGTTATCGATGGCAGGCCAGTCACGCTGGGGTCCCGACTGGCCGTAACCTGATACGGAGCAGTACACGATATCGGGATTCAAGGCGCGCGCGTCCTCGTAGCCAAGCCCCAGGCGCGCCATCACACCAGGACGGAAGTTTTCCAGCACCACGTCGCTACGCGCGACGATACGGCGTGCTGCTTCGAGTTGTGCCGGGTCTTTCAGGTCCAGCGTGATGGACTTCTTACCGGCGTTGACACCGATGAAGGCCGGCGACATGCCGTCATAGCGGCGATCGGCGCCATAGTTGCGCATGGGATCGCCGGTGCCCGGCTGTTCGATCTTGATGACTTCCGCGCCCAGCAGGCGCAGCAGGTGGGACGCGAAGGGCCCCGCCATGACGTGACTGAAGTCTGCGATACGGATTCCTGCCAATGCTTGCATTCAGTTACTGCCTCCGGAACAGCTGATTTCACCCTTGTCGCCCACGCTTGCCCGTGCCACGGCAAATACTGCACGACCGTCTATGCCGTAGCGCTCCAGCGCGGCGGCATTGCGTTCGGCTTCCTGCAGGTACAGTGCATCAAAGCGCGCCTGTTCTGCTGCCGTGATCGGCGTGAACTTCACTCCCTCGGCAATCGCGAGTTCCTGCCCTTCCAGCAAGGCTGCATCCGTCAGGCGCGCCAGCGCTTCTTCCCACACCGCAATGCCGGACTCCAGCACCGCTTGTTGCGCTTCCGTCAGCTGCTCCCAGCGCTGCGTGCGCATGGCGCGGGCAGGATAGGCTCCACGCGGCACCACCAGCTCGGCATAGTGGTCAGCCACTTCGGCAAAGTGCAGCGAGCGAAAGGTATCCAGCGGTGCGATCACGCCGTCCAGCATGCCCTTGGCCAGTGCTGAATAGACGTCGCCCATCGGCATCGACACGGCATCCACGCCGAGTTCCTGCAGGACATTCAAGAGCTCGGTCGGCGCGCGCAGGCGCAGGCCGGCCAGGTCATCCAGACGGTGGATTGGTTTGCTGCGGGTGATGATGCCCGGCAGGCTGCCGCCCTGTACCGCCAGTACCTTGAGACCGGCGAGCTCCTCGGCGAACTGCGCGTTGCCGGCTTCCAGGCAGCGATACAGGGCCACCTGCTGCGCCACGGTAGTGGTGCCACTGTAGAAGCCCGACTGCAGGCGGATGAGATGCACACCGCCCTTCACGTAGATGGGAGTGATAAGGCCGATGTCGGCGACGCCATGCCGGATCTCCTGCATCGAGTGTTCGGACGACAGCAGCGCGCCGGACCAGTTCGGGACGATACGCAGCGAGCCACCCGAGCGCTCATGTACGTAGTCCATCCATTCCTGGTCGGCAAGACTGAAGGGATGGGAAGGTGGATAGGGTGTGGCATACACAAGCTCGGTGACGCCGGGGGCCTGCTCGCGCGAGCAGGCGGACAGGGCAAGCCCCATCAGCAGCGTGAGCACGCAGCGGCGTATGCTGGAAGCGGTGCTTCTCATGGCAGTACTGCCTCTCGTCATGTCAGCGCCGGCGCCTGTCATATCAGCGCGGCGTCCTGCAGGAAGTTTTCCACGCGCTGCACCATCTGCTCGTGGCTCCAGGTCTTGGCATTCACCATATCAGCATCCATGTGCAGCACAGGAATGCCGGCTTCGCGCAGCGCCATGGTCGTCAGCAGCGTACCGGACTGTGACAGACGGTTCTCCGGTGGCACCAGCATCACGACGGCGTCGATGCCACAGCGCTGCGCTTCGCTGACCATCCAGCTGTTCATCCACGGCGGCAGGTGCAGTACTTCGTTCATGGAACAGATGCGGCTGGCGAGTGCTTCCAGCGGCTTGCCCTTGACCTCGCGGATGTACTGCGGCCCCGCGAAGGGCAGGTACATGGACCACACGAACACTGCGCCGTGGCGTTCCTCCAAAGCCTGGTAGAAGCCGGGATCATGCCAGACACCGGCGCCGATCCACATGAGGCGCAGACGCTCATGCTTCGCCACACCGGTACCCTGCCTGACGCGCTCAGCCACTTCATCGCGGAACTTGCGCGCGTGTGCCACGGCCCAGGGTGAACCCCGATGCCACTGCGGGATCATGGTGTTGGGCATCTGGTCGGCGATGGAGACGGGACAGGGACGCGCCTTGCCGATCAGCGTAGCTGCTTCGGCCAGATAACCTTCCTGCTCGTTGATGCTCTGCATGAGCGCTTCGAGCCTGGCCATCTCGAAGCGCCGGCCGGTGCGTCGTTCCAGCACCATGATGAGGTCTTCGATCTCGGCCACCATCAAGTCGATGCGCTCTTGTTCGTAGACTACTTCCCACTGCGAACCGGAGCGCTCGAACCACTGTGGTTCCTTGTGGCGCCAGGCCGGCGCTTCCAGCGGAAAGAACTCGGTGCCCAGTGCTTCCGCCCACTGTTCGAAGACGCGCTGGATGCAATCGCAGGTGAGCCGCGCCACCAGCACGGCCGGCTTGGGCAGGCCACCCCAGGGCGCGTTGGCTGGATCGCCTGCCAGCGTGCAGGCCAGGCCCAGCGAACAGTACTTGCAGCTGTTGTCGGGATAGCCACGGGCGACCAACTGCTCGAAGTAGCGGCCGGACAGCTGTTTGGCCGAGATGTAGGCAGACCACCACTGGTTCGTCACCAGCGGAATATCCATGGCATGGAAGATTTCATGCGGCGTGTCGGCCTGCACCAGCGCGAAAGGCTCGCCGGCGTTGACGACGCGGCGCTTCAGCTCGGCGCCATAGGCTTTCTGGTATGCCGTGGCTTCCGAGGTGCAGATCAGATCCTTGCGACTGCGTTGTCCGCTTGCTGCGCTCATGCGAATACTCCCTGCGCCAGCAGCGCCTCATAACGATCAGGTGCCAATCCGGCAAGCCCGGCGATTTCGCGGTTGTGCTCGCCGAGGCCGGGGGCGCGCAGCGGCGCGAGTGTCCCGCCTGAAAATTGCAGAGGGGTGCGTACATGGCCGAAGGGGCCCAGCAGCGGATGTTCCAGCAGCACGAGCGCGCCGCGCTCACGCAGGATGCCATCACGCTCCATCAGGTCCTCGATGTCCTGCACGGCGCCGGCGGCAAAACCCTGCGCCTGCAGCAGTGCCATCAGCGCGTGGTCCTGCTGCGTTGCCGTCCACGCGGCAATATCGTCGCCGCCAGCGAGCTCACACAACTGCTGCCACTGCGCGGCATCGCGCACGCTGATGGCAATCCAGCGGTCTTCACCGGCACAGGGCCAGACACCCTGACGATACCAGGCGGGATCATCGTTGCCGCAGCGCTGCGGCGCTGCACCCGTCTGCGTCGCACGAATGGCGGCGTGCATCTGCTGCACGCAGATCTCGTACATCGAGGCATCGATGTGCAGGCCGGTACCCTGCGCCAGTGCGGCAGCGACCGTGGCCGCCATGACAAACGGTACGATGACGTCACCGTACGGCACGGCACCGGGCACGACGGGATCACGCTCGGGCCAGCCGGTGAGGAAGGTGCGCGAGGACAGCGCACCGCCGGTACCATCCACGCCCCACTCACTGGCCAGCGGACCGGTCTGGCCGTAGACGCTGCCACTGACCATCACGACACCGGGATTGCGTTGCCGCACGCTGTCGTAGTCGAGACCCAGCTTGGCCATGGTGCCCGGCGAAAAATTCTCGACAATCACGTCGGCCCATTCCACCAGCGGCCACAGCACTTCGCGCGACTCCAGTTTCTTCATGTCCAGCGACAGGCTGCGCTTGCTGCTGTTCAGATGCGCGAACCAGGGCTTGTCGTCGAAGCTGCGCGTGCTTGAAGCCGCCACCTGCACATCGATGCGCGACAGACAGGGCCGGGTGCGGCTTTCCACCTTGATGACATCAGCACCCAGATCACCGAGTGTCTTGGTGCTGATGGAACCCACCAGCGCCCATGAAAAATCGAGCACGCGCACCCCGGACAAGGGGCCAGGACGCGCCGCAGGCTCGATGGCGCGCTGCCGCGCGGCGCCTTCACGCGTGGCGACGAAGCGGCCCGGCAGACGCACGCCATCCTGTTCCTGCCAGAATGCGCGCGCCAGCAAATGCGGATCGCGCAGCACGTCGGCCGGCGTGGCCACCACGCAGGCGTTGATGCCGCGGCGGCGTCCCTCGCTGGCAATCTCCTGCTTGCTGCGCGTGTGGAAGAAACTTTCGATGGCCTGCTCCCAACGCTGCCGCAGTGCCGGATCCAGCGTGGAGCGGTTGTAGGCCAGCCAGTCAACACCGTGCAAGGGGTTGTCGACACCGGCTTCATCCATCCAGTCGGACAGCCCTTGATTGGCCGGCGCACCGAAGCGGCCCGTCATCAGTGAGTGAAAGCACCAGCCGTCTGCCAAAGGCCAGATGCAGCGCACCGTGGCACGCCCGTAATTGAGAGCACCACCCACGCGCTGCAGCTTGCGGCGATCGAACTGCCAGCCGAGGATGCTGCTGACGCTGCGGTTGAAGGCCACTTCCTGGATCGACACATCGACATGTTGTCCCGCACCCGAGCGTGAGCGTTCGAAGTGTGCGGCCATGGCGCCGGCGGCGGCCACCATGTCGGCGTGGAAGGTGCAGGCGTCGAGCGCTTCCTTGACCGGTGCCCGGTCCGGCTCGCCGGTGAGGCGCAGCGTGCCGGCCATGGCAGATGCCACCAGCTCGCTGCCGTGTAGTCCGGTGGCAGCCGGCAGGCCGCCGAACGGCGATACCGATACGTGCACAATCCCGGGAAAGCGCTGTTGCAGTTCACTGGGCTGCCAGCCACGCGCGACCAGCGCAGGCAGACCACAGCCATCCACGAGAAAGGATGCACCGGCCAGATCAGCCGGCGCGATGACGGCACCAGAGCACTGCGCGCCCAGCGACACGAGATAGCGCACGAGGGCGCGGTCCGCGTCGATCTCCAGCAAGGCCACCTTGTGTCCGGCCAGCAACTTCACCATCACAACTCCCCGAGAAATGCGTTGATTGAATCCGTGGCGCCATCGTCCAGCGCCCAGCGCCGGCGCATGAGCACGAGCGTCGGAATGGCACGGGCTGCCAGTACGCTGCGCAGTCGCGCCAGATCCCAGGCGATGCTCTCGTCCTCTTCGGTCAGCCACAGTACCGCGGCGGCAGGCTGTGCGGTGTCCAGTTCCTGTTGCAGCAGCGCTTCCCGATTCACGAAGCTGCGCGGGCCCCAAGGCTGCGTGTTGAGGCGGCGCGCCAGCGCCAGCAGCGGATCATCCTGGCCCACGTCGATGGGTGCACCAAAGCGCTGCAGCGACCGTGCATGCAGCTCGCTGCACACGTTCCAGCCTGCTGCTGCCACGGCTGCATGCAGGCGGTCGTCCGGTGGTGCCGAGCCCGCCAACAACAGCGGTCTGCCCGGAGCGGCTGCAGGCAGCGTCAGAGTGGCACCTTCAGCATGGATGTCCTGGAACAGGCTGGCGCGGCCGAGTTGTTCGCGCAGCTGCCCGGGCAGGCCCGGCGTTGCCGCCAGTTGCTGGTACCAACGGCGACGCAGATTCGCAGCAAGGATGCCTTGTGCAATATCAGCAGCACCCAGACCGAGTTCGTCGAGCAGCTGCTGCAGCGCGCGGCGACAGTGCTGCACGCTGCTGTCACGCGGAATCGTCGCGGCATCCAGCATCAGTGCCCGCGGCCCCTGCAGGCGACCGAGGCGCTGCAGCTCGCAGATGTAGTAGTAGAGCCGTTGCGCGGCATCATCGCCGCGCGTGAACACCACGGCTTCAAACAGATCGAAGTGGCCATCAGCCCAGTCTTCCAGCATGGAGCGCGCCCAGCCGGGAAACGAACTCTCCAGCCACTGGTTCGCCCGCGGCGTTGCCCTGCCCACCTGCCACGGCAGATGGCAGAACACGCGCCCGGTCGCCAGCGCGAGCTCCGGCGGCAGATCGGCGCCAACAAAGCCCAGGGGCTGACGCGCGCTGCGCGCTGCGGCCAGTGGATCGGCAAGCACGGCCGCAACATGGTCTTGCAGGGTCAGGGTCATGCGAGCAACTCCGGCAAGGCCAGCACCAGGGCCGGAAACAGGATCAACAACAGCAGGTGCACGAAATCCGCGCACAGAAACGGCAGCACGCCACGGAAGATGCGCGCGAGCGACACGTCCGGCGCGACGCCCTGGATGACATACAGGTTCATGCCCATGGGTGGATGGATGAAGCCGATCTCCATGGCACGCACCAGGAAAATGCCGAACCACACCGGTGACAGGCCAAGGCTGGTAACCACCGGCAGCAGGATCGGTGTGGCCAGCAGCATCAGCGCCAGGCCATCCAGGATGGAGCCGAGCAGCAGCAGGAACAAGGCAATCATGATCAGCGTGACGACACGGCCGGCGCCGACTCCGGTGATGAGTTGGCCCGTGGCTTCTGCGAGGCCGGTGACACTGATGAACACGGAAAAGATCAGCGTGCCGATGACCACGGTGTAGATGAGGCCGCTGGTCTTCAGCGTTTCCTCCAGTGCGCGATACAGCATGTGGCGATCCAGGCGCCGGCGCCACAGGCAGATCGCCAGCGCCCCGGCAACCCCCATCGACGCCGATTCCGAGGGCGTGAACCAGCCCAGCACGATGCCGCCCACCACCACCAGCATCAGCAACAGCAGGTCGACCACCTTCAACAGGGCGCGGCGCCGTTCGGACCACGGCGCGCGTTCCGAGCGCGGTGCCAGTGCCGGGCGCCAGCGCACCACGATGGCCACCACTACAAAGTACAGCAGCATCTGCGTAAGCCCCGGCACGATCGCGGCCGTGAACAGTGTGCCGATGGATTGCTGCGTGATGATGCCGAACACGATGAGTGCGCCCGACGGCGGAATCATCTGTCCCAGCGTGCCGCCCGCGGCCACCGTGCCGGTGGCCAGGGCATCGGAATAGCCGTGCCGGCGCATTTCGGGAATGGCCACGAGGCCAATGGTGGCAGCCGTAGCCAGGCTGGACCCGTTGATGGCGCCGAAGCCGGCACAACCTGCCACCGACGCCAGTGCCAGCCCGCCGCGACGATGGCCGATGCAGCGCGCCGCCGCCTCGAACAAGTGACGGCTGGCATCCGATGAGAAGCATAGATGCGCCATCAGCAGGAACAGTGGCAGCGTGCCCAGCTCGTAGCGTGAGAGGGTGTCGAACAGCACGGTACCGGCCTTGATCACCGTTGCCTCGACACCAAAGATGAGGATGAGACCGCCGGCGCCCACGAGCCCCAATGCTGCACCGATCGGCATGCCGGCCAGCAGCAGCGCCAGCAATACCAGTACGCCGATCAGCCCGGTGCCGGGCGTGGCCAGGTTCATGGCTCACTCCGCAGGCTCGCGCGCACGAAGCCTGCAGCCACTGCCAGGCTGCCCAGCGTGACCAGGATGCGCAGCGGGCGATAGGGAAAGCGCCAGACCTCCGTTTCCTCAAAGCCCGACCACAGGTCCAGCGTCAGCCACACTGAACCTGCGGCCAGCAGCAGGAAGAACAGCGCTGCCAGCAGGCGGTTGACGCGCAGCACCTGCTGCATGCGCGGCGCGGGCAGCCGTTCCAGCAGCAAGCGCACATGGGCGTGGCTGCCGTGCAACGTCGCCACGACCAGACCGGCAGCGCCACTCACGGTGACCACCACCTGCACGAGTTCGATCGAGCCAGGCAGCGGCAGCGCCAGCAGACGCCCCACCACGGCCACGAGCTCCACCGCAACGGCGATGAGCATGGCACTGCCACCGGCCACAATGAGCCAGCGATACCAAAGTGGGTTGCCTGCGAATCGCGTCATGCGGATATCCTGCCGTCTTCGGGTTGCAGCGACAACGCGGGCAGCCCGGCTGCGCGCGTGATGTCTGTCATGTACGTGCAAATACGGGTCCGTTCCCCACCCTGCGCCAACCGCGGCCGGCCGGGTGGGTCAACGTGCACGGGTTCGATGCCGCTGTCGAGCGTACCATCGGCATGCCATACCACACGTGCGATAAACGCATTTACCGCTTCCGGATGGAACGGCGCCAAAGTGTAGGCCGGGTCGGGCTCAAAACCGAACAGTTGCTTGCGGCGCTGTGCCCAGGCCGCGCGCGCCGGATGAGCCTGGCCCGGGTCCAGCGCATGTGTCACCACGCAGCCGTTGCCCAGTCCGTGGAATACCGGCTTGCCCTTGTAAAACTCGATGCCGCGCACGATGTGCGCATGATGCCCCACGACCACGTCGGCACCGGCATCGATCGCGGCGTGGGCCAGCTGCCGCTCATACGGTGCGATGACGGCCGGGGTGTGCACGATGCCCTTGTGCAAAGCCACGATGACGAGACCTGCCACGACGCGGGCCGCAGTGATGTCCTCGCGCAGCACCTTGAAGGCCTCTGCGCACGGCTCGGTCAACACGCTGGTGGGTGCGACTGGCCCTCCATCGCGGGTCACTACCGGCAGGAAGGCGCAACCCGCATGCTGCGCAGCGGCCCAGGACGACTCCGGCCCCACGCAGTTGTAGCTCAACACCGCCACACAGCGTCCCTTCACCTTGACCAGTGCTGGCCGGCGTGCGGCAGCCAGATCCTGACCCGCGCCACAGTGGGCAAGACCAAGCGCCTGCAGCCCGGAAATCGTGTCATTGATGCCGGCCGCACCGCAATCCGCCACGTGGTTGCCCGCCAGCGTCATGACATGGAAGCCCGCCTCACGCAGCGCGGCCAGTGCTGCCGGATCCGCACCAGGGGCCGGGACGTCGGTGCCGTGTTCCTCTTTGTTGCTGGTATGCGGGACTTCCAGATGCCCCAGCACCACATCGGCACGGGCGAAGGCCGGCGCGATGCCAGCCAACCAGTGCTCCGGCTGGGGCACATCGAGGATGACATCGCCGGTACAGAGGATGGTAATGCTGTCGCCGGTTTGCGTCGGTGACGGACTTTGGTGGATCATTGGTTGCGCTCCGTACAGTGGCTGTGACGGCAGCAAGCAGGAAGACCCAAGATGCCCAGCAAGACGCCCAACACCCTTTCATCGAAGCAAGCGCCGAAGGCAGTATCAAAAGCAGCGCCTAAAGTCGTATCGAAGCACGTGCTGAAGCAGGAGGCATCGCCTCCGGAGCGGGGCGTAGGCACGCGTGAAATCGTCACCACCCTGCGCGAACAGATCCGCGCCGGACGGCTCGTGCCGGGCCAGCGTCTGGTGGAAGCCGATATCGTGCGTGATACCGGCGCCAGCCGCAGCAAGGTGCGCGAAGCCCTGCAGCGACTGGAAACCGAAGGTCTTGTCGCCATCGAGGAATTCCGCGGCGCGTCGGTACGGCAGTTAAGCATCGACGAGGTCCGTCAGATCTACCACGCGCGCATGGCGCTCGAAGGCATGGCCGCCGGAACGTTTGCCGCCAGCGACCACCCACTGCTGAAAAAGGAACTCAAAAAACTGCAGCAGGCCATGAACCAGCTGGAAAAAAGCGGTGACCACCACCGCTTTGCCCAGCTCAACGATGCCTGGCATGCGCTCATCATCGAAGGCTCCGGCAACCGCTATGCCGCGCAGTTCCTGCGTCAGCTCACGGTGCCGGTGTACCGGCTGCTGTTTTCCTCGTTCTACAGCGCGCAGCGAATCGACAGCGCCAATGCCGACCACAAGGTCATCACCCAGGCGATCATCGAGGGGCGCAGCGAGGCTGCAGAGAGCGCAATGCGCAGCCACATTCTCGATGGCTTCACGGCCATCAGCGAGCTCAACGCGCAACTTCATCTCTGACGGTTCCCGGTCGCAGCGCAGGCCGCCATCACCAGTTCTTGCTCAAGGTCAGCGCCAGCACGCGACCGATCGGGTTAGAGGCCGTGGCATCGTAGCCACCGCTGCCGTTGCCCGACGGTGCGAGGTTCACGTACGGCGGATCCTCATCGAACATGTTGCGGGCTTCGAAGCCGATGGTCATTCCGCCAAGCAGGGCAGCCGCTCCGGATTCCGGCACCAGATACGTCACGCGCAGGTCCACCGGGGTATAGTCGGACACGCTCTCGCGTGGCGCGATTGCATCATTGGTATAGCTGCCCACGTAGGTCACACCCAGCATGGAGTGCCACGCTTCGTAATCCCAGTTCACGGTGGCGCGCGCCTTGAATTTCAGCGGATTGAAGATCAGGTCGAGCTTGTCCACCAGCGGTGCCGTCGCCGAGATCGCCAGCTCGTAGTCGGTCAGGTAGGTGCTGTTGAGGTTGAAACCGAATACGCCGAGGCTGCTGGTTTCCAGCTGGTAGTCCATCTGGAAGTCGATGCCCTGCGTGCGTGACTTGCCGAGATTGTTGTTGCGGCCATCGACGAACAGCGTGACGTTGCTGGCAGAGCCACCGGGGAATGAACCACGTGCCAGCGTGATGCCTTCGGACAGCAGTTGCACCACGCGATTGGCCGCTTCAGTGCCGCGCAGGATGATGCCGGTGCCGGCAAACTCGCTCTCGCGCGACAGTATCGACAGGTTGGCCAGATAGGTCTCGACCTGGTTGTCGTATTCGATGTCGAACATCGTGATGCCGACGGACAGGGCCGGGCTGACATCCCAGTCCGCGCCGATGCTGCGCGTGGCGGCTTCCTCGGGGCCGAGATTCAGGTTGGGCCCCGACAAGGCAAAGCCGACCAGCGGGGCACCACCGGCCGGATTCTGGTAACTCTGGCCGAACAGGGCGTTGCTGTTGCCGTAGATCTGCGTGATCAGCGGCGCCCGGAACGAGGTGCCATAGCTGGCGCGCAGCTTCAGCCCCTCAACGAGCTGCCACGAAAGGCCGAACTTGCTGTTGGTGGTGTCACCAACATCACTGTAATCGTCGTAGCGCACGGCGGCGGTCACATCCAGACGTTCGATGCCATTGCGGGCATTGGCCGCTCCCACCAGCGGGATCAGCAGTTCGGCATACGCCGAATCAATCTGGCGGTCGAAATAGCGCCATGCGACGGGCGTACCGGGATTGCCGCGTGCCGAACCCAGCTCGACATCCTGGTCCTGGCGCTCGTAACCGGCGGCCAGGCCGAGATCGCCGCCAGGCAGTTCCATGAGGCTGCCGTTCACGCGCGCTTCGTAGCCCACAAACTTGTTTTTGGTCGGCGCCAGGAAGATCTGGTTGCCGATGCCGTTGCGCACGCTCTGCGCGGTGCGGCCAGGACCGTAGGGATCGAATGCGGTATTCGGATCGGCGCTGGCCAGCGCGGCATTCAGCGCCGTGTTGTTGACCCCGAGCAGGGTGTCGGAGGAATCGTGGTTACGGCCATAGCTGATGACGCCATCGAACTGCCAGTCGCGCGGCAGGTCGATACGCACACCGGGGCTCACCTGCCAGTTGCGCGCAAAGCCGACGTTGAGATCGCGCGGCAGGTCGTTCATGAAGTTGTAGTCGATCTGGTACGAGGTGCCGGTAAAGCCCGCAGGCCGCACGAAAAACGCGTTGGTCTGCGGCACGTTCAGGGTTGCCGAGGCAAAGGCCGGCAGGCGGTCGAAGCTGCGCTTGCTGTAGAAACCATCGGCCAGCAGCGTGATGCCGTCACTGAGTTCGTAGGAGGCAGTGGAACTGAAGGAGTCATATTCCTGGTTCGGGAACAGGTCCTGGCCCACCAGGTCATCGCAACGGTTGCTGGAACCCGCCACCAGCGAACCCGCAGTGGCGGTCGTCAGGCCGGCAGCCGGAATCGCATAGGTAGTGCTGCCAATGCGCAGTGTGCCCGAGTTGCAGCGCGTCACGCGATAGTCCTTGCCCCCATCGCCGCGCTGGTCCGAGCGGAAGAAATCACGATCGTCGCCACTGAGGTTTTCGCGCTCCACATGCTCATAGGCAAGCATGAACTGGCCGCGCTCGAAATCGCGACCGAAGGCCACGCCGACCTGCTGCTCGGTATAATCGCCTTCACCCGCCATGCCGTAGCGCACGAGGGCTTCGACACCATCGAGATTGCGGCGCGGGATAAGATTGACGACGCCGGCAATGGCATCGGAGCCGTAAATGGCCGAGCTGCCATCGGCGATCACTTCCACGCGCTCTACCCCAAGCGTCGGCAGTACAGAAGGGTCCAGCGAGCGGCTGTTGTTGATGGCGCGGTGGCCGTCGATCATGATCAGCGTGGCATAGGGTCCGATACCGCGCAGGTTCACGGTGTTGCCATAGACGATGTTGCCGCTGCCGCCCGAGGTATTGCGCGAGTTTTCGCTGACGCCGAGGTCGAAGTTCTGCGGGATGTCCTTGATCATGCGGTCGATACTGACCTGCCCGGCATCGGCCATCTTGCGGCGATCCATCACCATGACCGCCGTGCCAACCGGTTCGGTCCCGCGCACGCGCGTGCCGGTAACGGTGATTTCCTCGGCAAGCGCCTCTTGCGCCAGTGCCGCGACAGGCAGCATCGCTCCGTACACACCACTTCCCAACAGTGCTGCACGCACGCCGATTGCGATCGCTTTACGCATGGTATTACCCCTCAGTCATGACCTTCAGGTCGTTGTTTTTTGTTGGCCGCAAAATTGTTGACAATTTCGTTGACGCGATAATGCCGACCCGCCACGGCCGGCGTCAAGCGGCTTGGGCCATCACGGAAGAACCGGCAGGGACAAGCGGGCGGCATCAGCCCCCAGTGCCAGCGTGATCACCGGCGGAGGATCCTGGCGGAGTGCCGCCAGGTTGCGCTGACGCGGGTCGGCGCCGGTAATGGTGAGGCGCAGGCGATGCCCGGCGGGGATCACGCGTGACACGGGCAACAGGGCAAATTCCATATCCACGGACTGGCCCGGCTCCAGGGGCTGGCTGTCGGCAGCCCGACCGGGATGCCACGGTAACCCGAGCGTGTTGTAGGGCGCTTCTGCAGTGGCGCGATACGAGGCCGCCAGGCGCCCGGTGGCCAGTACCTCCACCGTGCCTGCCGCATCGATTTCCTCGAGGTAGGCAAAGATGTTGACGTCCTCACGGTCAGCTGCAACGCGCAGACTGACCAGCGGATAGCCTTCGATATGCAGCGGCGCGGTCAGCGCGGCTGAGGTGAACGTGGGCCCGTGCGCGTCCTGCGGTTCGACCCAGAACGCAAAGTACTCGTCAGAGCCCACGTCGTAGTTCACCGCGAACTGTGCGCTGGCGGCCGGAGCCGGCGTCTGCTGCAAGGTGCCTTCACCCGCCATGCCGAGGTGCCATGCTTGGCGCTGTGCGTTTGCCCCGGGCAAGGCATCGCTGCGCTGCCACTGCGCGCCGTCTGCTGCCTGCTCCACCCACCAGGTATTGCGCGGCTCCCGGTCGATGCCGTTGTCGATGCCTTTGAGGTGGTGGTCAAAATAGCGCACGACTTCGGCGTTGAGATCGAAATCAGTTGGCGGCACGCAATGCGTGCCGGGGCCCACCAGCAGCTTGCCGTCGAAGTTGGCGGCGGCCAGGATCATCTGCGCAGTGGGTTCGTCCTTCAGGTTGCCCCAGAAATACGTGGCGATGCCGGCGTCCCGGATCGTCTGGAAATACGGATAGGGACCCACTTCTTCCCAAAACGCGTTACCGGTGAGCGGCGCTACGCTGTCGCGGAAGGGCATGGAATACCACAGCGCCGCCATCGGCGTATTGTCCGCATGCATGGCGACTGCTTCGCGCAGCAGCGCACCGTCAGTGTCTGCATCCATCGGGATGCTCATGAGGTCGTCGCTGAGCGGCTCGTCCGGGCGCGTGTTGAACTGCGCGGTAATGCCGCCGCTGCGCACGAAGTCGAACTTGTCGATGTCACTGGCGCCGACAAGGATGGCTTTCAGTGCCGGAGGCGCCGTGCTGGCCACCTGCAGGGTACTGCCGCCGAGATACGAACAGCCCATCATGCCGACCACGCCGTTGGCGAAGGGCTGGGCTGCCAGCCACTGCACGAGGTCGTGGCCATCAAGGGCCTCGGTGCGATCCTGGAAGCCGCGCCGCGCTCCAAACGAAGCGCCCTTGCCGCGTACATCCGCTTCGGCAATTACGTAGCCTGCCTCCAGCAGGGCTTGCGCGCCCATGCTGCGCCCCGCCAGTTCGGACACCGTACCATCGGCAGCGCGATAGCGCGCACGATAAGGCGTGAAGAGGAAAATCACGGGCAATGGCGTCTCGATCGCCGCCCCATTGCGCGTTGGGCGATACACATTCATTGCCAGGCGGGTGCCGTCGCGCACCTCGACATAAAGCGAGCTGCGGCTATAGCCAGGATCGGGATCAGGTTGCGCCACTACGGCAGTTGCCAGCACGAGTGCGCCGAGGCAGGCGCTTGCCAGTCGCCGGATACAGCGTGTCATGTCATGCCCCTTTTGCGTCGGTGCTGTCGCGGTTGTCTTGATTGTTCCGGCGCAGGATCAGGGCTGACGCTCAACTGTCCAGCCTTCACTGCGACACAGCCCGCAGCCTTCACCCTGGAAGGTCTGCGCAGCATCGGCCTGCCCGCGCAATTGCCAGTCGAGCCAGGCCACCGCGCCGCGCGCCCACTCACCACCGTTCGCTTCCGCGAAAGTACCGCCGTGGCCAACCGGCAACCAACCGAAGAACACCGGTACATGGGCGATGCGCGTCACGTCGTCACTGGCATTGGCATGCGCGATGTCGTCCGGCCCGCCGGTGAAATAGGCAATGGGGCCGTGCAGGTTGAGCAACTCGTCCTTGCTCACCTGGATGCGGCTGCGACCACCGGGGCGGTTGTAAACGCCGCTGGCAAAGATCATGGAAGTGGTGACGCGCGGGTCGGCGGACATCTTGATGGCCTGCAGGCCACCGCAGCTGTGACCGGCCAAGGCAATGCGACTGGTGTCGATGTGGCCGAACAACTCGTCCGCCGGGTCTGCATTGCGGGCCGCGGCCCAGCTCATCGCCTCATCCATCTGGGCGACGTCCGTGGCATCACGCGGCTCGCCTTCGGCTTCCGCCAGAGCCGTCTGGCGCCAGGCGTAGCCGAGCGCGACGACAAGATACCCGTGCGAAGCGATGTGACGCAGGAACTGTTCGTGTGCGAGGCCATAGTTGCTGCAGCCACCGTTGCCCCAGACCAGCAAGGGCATTGGCGCCTCGGGCAAGGTCACAGGCCGGTACAGGGTGTGGGTATGCAGGTCGGCCCGGGTCTGCACTATTGCGGGTGTGGCGCCGCCACCTCCGGGCTGACCGACGAAGCCCGGTGCCAAGGGCGCTTCGTCTGCAGCCGGACCTGGCTGCGCCGCGACACTCGGCGCCAGTGCAAGACATACCGCAAGGATTCCCAGGTTTCTCGTCGCGCTGCGCATGTTTTCCCCCTGCAGGGTTGTCGTCACTATTGTTGACAATCCTGCCGATAATAGCGCCGTTCTCCTGCTTGTCTACGGGTCAGGTACCAGCTTCAGGGTGCGAAAAAATCCACCGACGCCACGTCAGCCACGCAGGGTTGGTTGAACTGCATCACCTGCTGGTGCGCCTCGTGGCGCTGGTACTCGCGCAGCGCCTCCACCGACACAAAGCGCATGATCAGCACCAGATCCCAACTGCGGGCATCGTGCAGGATGTCGCGGCCGACTTCGAGGTGGGCGATGCCCGGAACAACGTCTCTCAGCGCCAGCATGCGCCTGCGGAATTCCTCGATATGCGACTCCGCAGTGGCGGTGTGGTATTTGATGAACACAAAGTGCTGCAGCATGCCACAGGCCTCCAGGTCAGCGCAGTCTGGCGCCGGCCGGAATGATCGGCGGCGCGGCATTGAGCTTCGTTGCGGCGTAGCCCGCTGCAGTCTTGTAACGTTCCATGAATTCATCGCGCTCGGCCTTGGGAATCACGGCTTCGATATCGTCGAAGACGCTGCCGCAGCGTTCATCCAGCAGGTTCAGCAGGCCGAAAGGGCCAGCCCCGCGATTGCGCAGGACCAGTGGCGATATCTC
This sequence comes from Pseudohongiellaceae bacterium, assembly GCA_044338855.1. Classification (GTDB taxonomy): domain Bacteria; phylum Pseudomonadota; class Gammaproteobacteria; order Pseudomonadales; family Pseudohongiellaceae; genus CAILUG01. The sequence goes on from JBIIWP010000023.1 coordinate 26,937, forward strand.
GGAACACAGCAGGTCGTAGGCCTGCAAGGCACCGGCATTCACGCCATGGGCGAGCAGCGCAGCACCCAGCACGCGTGCATCCATGATGGCCTGGCTGGCACCATTGGAGCCGGTCGGATACATCACGTGCGCGGCGTCACCGAGCAGTGCGGCGTTGCCGTCTACCCAGGTCGGTACCGGATCGCGGTCGATCATCGGGTATTCGTACACGTCGGATGCCTCGTTCAGCATGCCGGGGATGTCGATCCAGTCGTAGTTCCAGCCTTCGAAGTGATGCACGAAGTCTGCATGCCGCACGCGCTTGTTCCAGTCACCCACCGGCAGGCCACCGCTGTTGTCGACCGTGATTTCCGCGATCCAGTTGATGTCAGCGAGCCCCGTGGCCGGGTCGGGTTGGGAGATGGGATAGAACACCACGCGATGGCGGTGCGTGCCCAGGCCGACGAACGAGGCGCCGGTGCGGATTGGTTTGCCCCGCGTGACACCCCGCCACATGATGGCGCCGCCCCACTGCACGGGGGGCTGGTCGGGGTACATCTGCTGGCGCACGGCCGAATGCAGGCCATCGGCAGCGATCAGTAGCGCTCCGTCAACTTCAGTGGTGTTGCCGGCGCGGTCCTGCAGCAGTGCCGTAATGCCGCGGCCATCCGCATGATTACGGTAACCGGTGACACGCTGACCCGTGCGCACTGCGTCGGGACCGATGCGTTCCAGTACGGCCTGGTACAGCAGCATCTGCAGCTTGCCGCGATGCACCGAGTACTGCGGCCAGTTATAGCCGGCCTGCATACCGCGTGGTTCGGAATAGACGTCGTTGCCGTTGAGGCCAACGAGGGCCCATTCCTGGGTCTGGATGCCGATCTGGTCCAGCGCCTCTGGACCAAAGCCAAGTTCGTACAGCTCGCGCACGGCGTTCGGTTGCAGGTTTATACCAACGCCGAGCGGCTTGATCTCGGCCACCGATTCAAAAACGACACAGGGAACGCCGAGCTGATGCAAGGTGAGGGCAACGCTGAGGCCGCCGATGCCGGCGCCGGCAATGAGGACTGGGGCTGGGTTCATGCAAAATCCTTGAAAGGCACGCTGGAACTGGCCTGCCTGGGGCTGGCCGGACAGCCGCGCATTCTCCCGGAATTTCCTGTCCGAGTCGAACCCGGACTCGGCGATTTTCCTTGACCTGCCGATAGATGAACCTTAGATTCCTCGCAGCCTTGCAGTTCCCCGCGAACGATGACACGACAACAATAACAAGAACCACAGGAAGTCCACAGGCAAGCGAGGTACCACCTTGAACAGACCGACTATGCGACCGCTGTTGCTGCTCCTGCTGTTTTCATTCCCTGCTTGCGCGCTGGCCCAGCCCGGTGCTTCCACTAACGGGCCACCTTCCATGTTCGGCGGTCCAATGCCCGACGTCGAACTTCCCCCGCAGCAGTTCGCCAGTGCTGAAGCCCATTATCGCCATCTGCTGCAGGAGGCAGACGGCGGCACACAGCACACCATGGCAACGGTCCCGCAGTGGAGCGGACTGTGGACCAGTGGCCGCAACTCCATGGCACAGATTTTCCTGGACGGCTCGAGCGGTGCCGGCCTGGGCCGCGGCGGCACCGTGCGCGAAGGCATACTGACCCCTGCCTATGAGGCCCATTTCCGCGCCCGCCGTGCCGAGGTCGAGGAACACGGCGAGCAGCTGTTCGACCGTCTAGCCAACTGTGAATACCCCGGCATCCCGCGCTGGATCTGGGAACCCTACGTCAAGGAATTCGTCAACCTGCCGCAGCAGAGCTGGATGCTGAACGACTTCATGAACGAGTCGCGCCGCATCTACATCGGTGGGGAGCACGTCAATATCGACGCCAAGCATTCCGCCACGGGTGACTCCATCGGCTTCTGGAACGGCGATGAACTGGTCATCTGGACCAAATGGGTGAACCCAGCGGACTACACACGTGGCATGCCACTGACTTCCAACCAGTTCGAGTTGGTGGAACGCTGGCGCCAGATTATCTCCGAAGCCGGCGCACTGCAGCTCGTCGCGCAGGTAACGTTCTATGATCCCCTCGCACTGCTCGCGCCGCAGTCCGCCGTCTACATGCACAACCATGCTCCTGACCTCGAGGAAGTCGGCGTCAGGATCCGCAACTGGGAATGCACGACCAGTTCCAACACCTACAAGGACGCGGACGGCAGGACCCAGTTTCATCTGCCCGGTGATCCCGACTACAAGGATCCGCGCGGCAGCACGGAGTTCGGGGACCTGCCCGGGCAGTCACTGGATCCGATCCTCGATGCCGAGGCTGGCATCTGAACACACCGTTTCATCCACCACAGACAGCCACATGACAGCAACAAGGGTATCAAGATGAACAAGAAGAACCCCCTGCAAGCGCTCGTGTTTTGCCTGACCATGCTCTGCACAGCAGGACCAGCCACGGCGCACCACTCCTTCACCATGGTCCATCGCGACCGGGCCCAGCTCATCGAAGGTGTAGTCACCGACTGGCATTTCAACAGTCCCCACGCCTGGCTCTACATCGAGGCACCCGATGCCAATGGCGCAATGATCCGTTGGGGCGCCGAAGGCGGCGCACCGGTCCACATCATCCGCATGGGCGTGAAGGGCGACAGCTTCAAGCCCGGGGAGCACGTGCGCATCGTCATGTCGCCGCTGCGCGACGGCCGTCCGGCGGGTGGCGTCTGCTTCGTTGAAAAAGCCGACGGACAGATCGTCATGTTCAACGACGGCTCATGTTTCGCTCCGACCGTACTGAAGGCCTGGCAGGACAACGGCTGGCTGGCAAACGGCTCCCACCTTGACGAGTACCTCCATGAATAACGTGACACGCAGAATTACACGAGGAAACCTGCACATGAAAATTGCAACAGCGTCGAGATACTTCACCCTGTTGGCCGCGCTGCCCCTGGCCGCTGGCGTGACGCAGGCCCAGGAGCAGTGGCTGCCCAAGGATGCCGACTGGCCGGAGCACAAGGCGCAGCTGCAGTCCTTTGGCGAGCGCTTCGCCACGGCATGGGACCTTTACCGCCACCTCGAGGAAGCCGCAGCAGGCGGCGAGCGCCTCAACTGGGACCACATGAAAGAAGCTGCCTACGATTGGTCCGGCATTTTCACGCGCACCGGCGGTGGCCTCTCCTTCGATCCGGATATCCGCGACACTGAGACCAGCGCCATGCTGACGCCAGCCGGAGCCGCTGCGCGTCAGCGCAAGATCGACGCCATGGCCAGCACCGGCGGTGAATACGACCCGATCTCGGATTGCCGGCCACCGGGCTTCCCGCGCTGGGCAACCGAACCCTTCCTGCACGAGTTCGTCGTGACGCCCGACCAAAGCTGGCTCATCAACGAGATGGTCAACGATACGCGGCGCGTCTACACCGTCGGCAGCGCGCATACGCTGCCGGAAGATGCCTACGCCTCCGCCAACGGCGACACCATCGGCTTCTGGACCGACGGCATGCTGGTGACGCACACCACCTACCTGCTCGCCGGCCAGTATCAGCGTGGCGCCCAGCCGGACTATTCGGATCAGGTGGAAGTGGTGGAGCGCTGGAAGAAGGTCGACGGCATTACCCTGGAAGCCGACTACTGGGTATTTGATCCAGTCAATCTCGCCGCGTCGTGGTACACGCGCCAGAGCTGGACGGAACTGGCCAACGATGACAACTACCTGCGTATCCGCTACTGGGATTGCCGCGAAAACCAGAACAATGACATCCTGATCAAGGACGATGGCACCAGCCAGTTCTCCGACTTTGATTTCATCGAGGACGACGCCGCCATAAGCACGGATGTCGACCTCCAACGCAACGCCAACTAATGCTCCAGGAGACCGCCATGAAACTCCGTTTTGCGCTTTGTCTGACCGTCCTGGCCCTGCACGCTCCCGCGCAGGCCCACCACTCCGCCACCATGTTCGACTTCACGAAGGTGGTGGAGCTGTCAGGAACCGTGAAGGAATTCCAGTACAGCAACCCGCACTCCTGGCTGCTGGTGGACGTCAGCAGCGCCGATGGCACAGTCACCACCTGGGGCTTCGAAGCCGAAGGGCCCAGCACACTGATGCGCTCCGGTATCCGCAAGGGCGATCTGCCTGCAGGCACCAGCATCACCATTCGCGGCAACCCCATGCGTGACGGCCGCAGCGCCGCCGCGTGGATCGATGCGGTGGTGGATGGCAAGGCGATCAATCCGCGCAACGGTTTTGCCGTGGTGCCGGCCGAGGAATAGCGGGGAGCACGGCAGCACCCCGGACAGCATGGCCCCGCTCGACCTCGAACAGGCCTACCGCAACGATCCTGCAGCTTTCAGGGTGTGGCTCGACGCCACATTCGCCGCACAACCGGAATCCATCCTGCTGCAGGCCTGGCATGCCCGCCTGCACTATCAGGAGCATCCGCGGCTGCAGACCGCGAACAATTCGCTGCTGTATACCGTCCTCATCGCCACGCTGGCCTGGGCCTTCGCCAAGCTTCCTGCGTACGTCACGCTGGAAGCGGAATGGTTCTATCCGCGCTTCATTCCTTTTGCCGTCATCACCGGACTCGTCAGCTGGTTTATGGTGAACCATCCGCGCGACCGCAAGCTGATGTTGCAGGGATCGGGCGCGTTGGGTGTACTGCTTGCAGTGTTGTTGCTGTTGCCGCATGACTTTGAGTCCGACTCCGTCATCATGGCGCTCATCCACCTGCCCTTGCTGCTGTGCAGCATTCTGGGATATGTCTTCGGCGCGGGCCGCTGGCGCGACATCAACCAGCGCGTCGGCTATATCCGCTATGGCGGTGAGATGCTGATTCTCGCCGCGCTGGTGCTTGCCGGCGGAGGCGTGCTGACCGCGCTGACGCTGGCGCTGTTCAACGTCATCGGCATCGAACTCAGCGTGTGGTTCTTCGAATATGTCGTACTGTGGGGTGGCATGTCAGCGCCGCTGGTCGCCACCTGGCTGTGGGATCAGGTACTGCAGCGGCAGAGCCGGCTGGCGCCGATGATCGCCAACGTGTTTTCACCGTTGTTCCTGCTGATGACGCTGGCCTACTTGCTGGCACTGCTGAGCGAACAGCGCAGTCCCTTCGAGGACCGGGAGTTCCTCATCGTCTTCAACGCCCTGCTGCTGATCGTGTGGGCGATCACGGTGTTTTCCGTCATTGGACGCGGCGACCGACCCTCGCGCCTGCTCGACCTCACAAACCTCAGCCTGGTGGCGGTGACTTTGGTGATCGACAGTATTGCCCTCGCAGCGATTCTGTATCGCACGGCAGAATTCGGCATCACGCCCAATCGCATAGCGGTGACCGGCGCCAACCTGCTGATCTTCCTGCATCTGGTCTGGATTCTGGTGGAGTACCTGAAGGCCTTTCAGCGCGGCGGCAGCGCGCAGGTGCTTACGACGATCATAGCGCGTTATCTGCCGGTCTATACCGGCTGGGCGCTGTTTGTGGTGGTGCTGTTGCCGCTGTTGTTCAGCTTCGCCTGAAGCGCGGCATCACTTGCGCGTAATGGCATTGCTCTTTGCGCCATTCAGAAAATTCATGCCTTCCCGCACGGCAGCAGTCAGCCGGGTCATGTCCTGTACTGTCAGACTGTAGTAAGTGCTGGACGATACGTCCGGATTGCTGGATGCCATGTTCAACACCTTGAGATAAAAGCGGCCAGGCGGATTTTTTTCCCCAACGCGTGGTGCGCCGGGGAATCTTCCTGCCCTGGTCAGCTCTCCGAGCGACACCGTCACCTGGGTGAGATTGGTTTCGAGGTCTCCTTCCATGCTGAAGGCCAGCGTTGTGGCAGCCTGTGCAATCTCATCTGCACTGGCACGATCCGGCAGTACACCTGCAGGCAGGGCCGCAAGGATGGCGGTCTGCGTCGCAACGTCATTGGCCACCTGTGCGGAGGTGCTGAAACCTGACAGGGCCATCGCCAGCAGCAGCACTGTCCGGAGAAAACTCATGGGCCCAACAGCTCGTCGATAAAGGCCACGGTTGCAGCTTCACCCCGGGCCTCGGCCAGATCCCGTGGCGTGTAGCCGCCAACATCCGTGGCCATGAAATCAACACCCTGCTCATGCGCCAGCTGCAGCACTTCATGCCAGCCGACCTGGGCGGCGCCATGGGCCACAGTGTGTCCGTTGGATGCCCGCGCGTGGATGTCCGCGCCGGCAGCTAGCAAAAGCTGCACTACCTCGGCGGCCTGTGCACCAGTGGTGAACTGCCCTGAGATCGGCACGGTGCGGAAGATGCCATAGACACGCCATACCCCGGCTGCGGCCAGCACAGGCGTCACTTCATACATCAGGTTGGCGATGTCGACACGCGCGTGGTATTCGAGCAGCAGTTTCACCGCCTCCACATCAGCCGCCTTGGCAGCCTTGTGCAGCACGGTGGCACCGGCATTCAGCACGCGCGAATCGGGACTGCCGTCGGTGTAGCCTCGATCACCACCACGGAAAGGCGGCTCGTGTTTGAGGCGCATGTCGACATGAGCACCTTGCTGCAGCAGGGTCCGCGCGATATCGAGTGCCGTGAGGGTGTCGGTTGAAGGCAGATCACCACGGCTGCTGCCCGTCATCAGATGCAGATCGATGGCGTTGTAGAGGGCAGTGCGTCCCCACCAATCCCAGCGTTTGATATCAGCACCGCGTTCGATCAGCAGCGCCGCGGTATCGTAATGCAGGTTCAGTGTG
>JBIIWP010000008.1:0-51607 GCA_044338855.1 Pseudohongiellaceae bacterium
CACCACCATCCAGCAGTGCTGCAACACAGGCCTCGCAGCCTTCCCGTGCCGCATACAACAAGGGCGTATAACCACCAGGGTCCAGTGGCTTGATGCGCGGCTCCGACGTTACCCAGCGCGGCCAGGCCTGATCCTTGCTCCTCGCATCCACCTCGGCCCCGTGTTCGATCAGCAGACGGACCATGTCCGGTTGCTGCTGGGACGCCGCCCACATCAGCGCCGTCTGCCCACCCCAGTTCTCGCGCGCGTTGACATTGGCGCCTTGCTCCAGCAACAGTCCGGCAGCAGCAGTATTGCCGGTTCTGGCGACCGCCATCAGCAGGGTCTGCCCTTCACTGTTGGGTGACTCGATATCCCCGCCGGCCTCCACCAGGGCCTTCATGATGGAATAGTTGCCGTGTTCCGCTGCCACGGTCATCGGGGTGGCACCATAATCATTGGGGCTGTCCGGATCGGCATTTTCCGCCAGCAATGCTTCGACCAGTTCCAGGTCCTGCCGATACACGGCCCAGTGCAGTGGCGTGGTACCGTCGACCGCCTGTGCAGCAGGTGCCGTCAGCCACAACAACGCTGCAATGTGGTAAACCACGGTGCGACAGAATCTGGCGGGAAAAATTTGCATGTCAGATTTCCGCAAAAATCCCGCTGCTGTTGCCGAGCGACTCGACCCCCTGGATTCCCGCGCGCTCGAGAATGGTCAGCACGAGATTGGCATGGGGCGTGTCCACCGCATACTGCAGGTGCTGCCCGCCTTTGATGCGCCCATAGCCCTTGCCGAAAATTGCCGAGGGCAGTGGATCGGCGTTGTGGGCATTGGAATCACTCATGTTGCTGCCGAACAGCAGGATGGAATGATCCAGCAGCGAGCCATCACCGTCAGGCGTTCTGCTGAGGCGATCGAGGAAGCGGGCGAAGATCTGCGAATGATAGGTTTGCACTACGGCACACTTGTCCATCTTGTCCGGTACGTAACGGTGATGCGACAGCGGATGGTAGGCATCTGAAATGCCCACCTGGTTGTAGGTCAGCATGCTGAGTTCGGCTGACATCATCATGCTGGTGATGCGGGTCAGTTCGGCTTCATATGCCAGTGCCAGCAGGTCAAACATCAGGTTGATATGCTCCTCCCAACTGGCGGGCACACCCAGCGGCGCGTCAGGAATATCGATACCGGTGAAATCCTGCTGACCCAGCTTCTGCACCTGACGCTCCACATCACGGATCGAGTCCAGGTATTCGTCCATACGCCGTTTGTCGCCAGCACCGAGCGTGCCGGTCAGCGCAGAAGAACTCTCTGCGACCAGGTCCAGCAGGCTGAAGCGCTGCTGCATGATCAAGTCGCGCTCTTCCCGGGTATTGCCCTGGCCGAACATGCGGAAAAACAGTTTGCGCGGATCGTGCTCCATCGGCAGCGGCTGGGTGCGGGTCCGGAAGGAAATCGTGGAACCGTAGCCACAACCGTAATCCGCATTGCAGACGCCGGAGGCCGAAGACGCTTTGACTTCGGTACACACCTCCAGTGAGGGGAACGGCGTGTCCTGCCCGAACTGCTGCGCCGCGATCTGGTCGGCCGAGATGCCGTAATTCGGATCGCTGGCGTCCACCGTGAACGGCGATGCACAGCTCAACCAGGTGCCGGGAGACGTGGCATGCACCCCCGCCCCTTCTGCGGCCGTGTTGCGCAGGTTGCTGACGATGGTCATCTGCTCCCTGTAGGCGGCGAGCGGCGCAAGAATCGACGGCACTGCAAACGCGCCGCCGGTCGCAGCAGGCGTCCACTTGTCCATGATGGCGCCATGCGGGAAATAGAAGAAACCCAGTTTGGGCCGGGGTGCCGCCGCTGTTTGTGCCAGCGCCGTGCCGGCCGGAATCATGGCGTCCAGCAAGGGCAAAGCCAGCGAGGCGCCAGCCCCTCGTAACAGGGTTCGGCGTGACAGATGCTTGCGGGTGATGAACACAGGTCGGTCCTCTAATCTGCGGCGGCAACTGACACGGCAACGGGTGTGCTTCTCATGCGGAACTGCTCGCTGGCCACGATCAGCGACACCAGCGTGGAGAACCGGTACTCATCCTGCGCCGCCTCCCGCACGATGCGCCGGATGGTCGGCATGTCGCGGTATTCGACACCACGCCCCAGAGCAAAGGTCATGAGCTTCTCGGCAAACGTCTGCACGAACTGATCCGGGCGTGCCAGGATGGCAGCGCGCAAGGCAACCGGCCCATCGACCACAGTACCATCGGCCATGACACCAGAGGCATCGACAGGCGTCCTGGCCATGCGATCAATGTCCTGCCAGCGGCCGGTGGCATCGAAATTCTCCAGCGCAAAGCCCAGCGGATCGATCACGCCATGACAGCCGTTGCAGGACGGATTGCTGCGATGCGTTTCGAGCCGCTCCCGGACGGTAGTGAACTCCTGCCCGACTTCTACTTCCACAAAGCCTTCGACATCCGGAGGCGGCGCCGCAGGCGGTGTCCCCATGATTTTTTCCAGCAGCCAGGTGCCGCGCAATACCGGTGAGGTCCGGTTCGGATACGACGACACCATCAGCACGGCGCCTTTCCCGAGCAGGCCCCAGCGCCGCTCGTCTGCAAGCTCCACACGGCGGAATGCGCTGCCGCGCACATCATTGATGCCGTAATGCAGCGCCAGGCTCTCGTTCAGGTAAGTGTGGCTGGCGGTCAACAGGTCCAGCACGCTGCGGTCGGCGTCGAAGATGCTTTGCACGAAACGCAGAGTCTCTTGCGTAACGTCGCTGCGGATACCCCTGTCTACATCCCGGAACAACACGCCGTCAGGCGTGAAGCTTTCGAGTTCACCCAGCCCCAGCCACTGATAGGCGAAGTTATCGGCCAGGTTGCGGGCACGCGGATCCTGAAGCATGCGCAGCACCTGCGCTGCAAGGATGTCCGGATCCTGCAGGCCGTCGTCGGCAGCAATCTCCAGCAACTGTGCATCGGGAACTGAGCTCCACAAAAAGAACGACAGGCGCGATGCCAGTTCCAGGCTGCTCAATGCATGGGACACTCCCGGCAGCAAGCCTTGCGGCAGCGGTTCGAGACGGTAGAGAAACTTCGGATGGGCCAGGATGCCGGACAGTGCAAAACCGATGCCTTGCTCGAAGCCGCCGCGGGCATGACCGGTCTCGTACATTCTCATCAACAGCGCGGTGTCCGCGTCGTCCACAAAGCCCCTGAAGGCTTCATTGGCAAGTGTGCTGACAATCTGCATGGCACAGCTGCTTTCAGTGGCATCACGGCCAGGCTGACAGGAAAAAATTTTCTGCCTGCTGGGCGTAGTGCTCAAGCCGGTGGCTTGCACCGGGCCATACACTTCAAAGCTGCCGAGCCGCGCTATCGCATCCTGGCCTTTGCGCGGCGTCTGCTGCTGCAGCGGCGCATCCGATTCCGCAAACGAACGGTGCAGGAAAAATACCGCCACCTGATGAGGGCCGGCAGTCGTGGTCAGCGGAATGTCGCGCAACCTGGCATTCAAGGCATCCACAGCGGGGGCGCGCAACTGGTCCAGCTGTGCGGCTTCCACGAGGCCACCAATGTTGGCTTCAAAAAACTTCTTGCCATCGAGGGTGGCAACCAGCGTGCTGGCGTGGTCCAGGCCGCCTGCGGCCAGGCCGGTCGCCATGCTGCCGATACTCAGGCGATAGTCGCCGTCGCTGGGAAAATAGTGCTCGACTACCGCGCCACCGCGCGAACCCAGGGGCAAACCGTCGACATGAAAGGACTGACCGCTGCCTGCAAAGGAATAGGTGGTGCCAGAGGGCCGCGCTGACGACGACCCCAACGCCTGCTCACTGACGACGCGGGCAGCCTCCAGATACTGGTCAACGAATGAAGGCGTTACCTGCAGCGCAGAGGCAATGTTGTCGAAGCCGTCTTCAGCGCCATCCACCGGCAAGAGCGCAGCGGGATCGATATCGAGCTGCAGCAGATCCCGGATGGCATTGGCGTATTCGGTGCGGTTCAGCCGGTGCAGCCCTTTCTCACCCGGATGCACGGGTGTCTGCTGCTGATCGAGATTGCCTTCCAGCCAGCTCACCATCGCCGCGATTTCCTGTTTGTCCGGGCGCTCCTGTCCTGGCGGCGGCATCATGCTGCCGCGCAACTTGCGCACCACGTTCTCCCAGACTTCGGCATCCCGGGCAATCGTGTCGCGGCTCAGCAAATCGAAGGCCAGGCCGCCGCTGAAATCGTCGAGGTTATGACAGTCACTGCAATAATCGTCCAGCATGGCCCAACGTGCATTGGCCTGTGCGTCCAACCCGGCCTGGGTGGGCACTGCGGGAGCAGACACAACGGAAGTGCCGGAAGACTTGCCATCCCCACAAGCGGCAGCCAGCAACACAAGACCGAGCAGGCCGGCCCTTTGCAGGCTGGCCAGAGTCGTTGTTTGCTTCATGGTCGTGCCAGCGGTCATGGTGTGCACGCAAGGTGTCAGGGAAGGTTGAGAAAGCGGTCGTTCTGCGGATCCCGCAAATGGCCCTGGATACTTTGAAAGGCCAGCGTAAGGAAGTGCGTGGGATCGCCCATGACCGCATCATATTCGGCTGCAGGCCTGGACGTCAGCAGTTCTGCCAGACTTTCAGCCTTGATGAAGGAGGCATGCAGTCGATCGAATATGGTCAGGTACATCTGGTTCTGGGCTCTGAGTTCATCCAGTGTCATCACAGCGCCGAAAGCCGGGATGATTCTGGTGTTTTCATTGGGAACGTCCAGCAGCGTGACGAAACTGTCCAGCATGCTGCCGATGAAACCACCGGTCCACCAATCCAGTTCGGGCCAGCGTCCATTGGAAACTAGGCCACCGGTCACCAGTACATTTTCATCCTCGAAATACAGCCAGATATCACCGTCGGTGTGGCCGCCTCGCAGGTAGCCGTGCTGCACCTTGCGCTCACCCAACTGCAGGGTGCCATCGTCAAAAAAACGGGTGGCAGGCAAAGCCGTGTCAGGCAGTGGCGCAAAGGTGATATCTGACCAGCGTTGCCAGACTTCAGTACTCAACCAGAGCGCCGTGTTCTCGTGGGCAATGATCTCGACGCCCTGCTTGCCCAATGCTGCGTTGGAGCCGGTCTGCTCCCGATGCCAGTGGGTATTGATAAGTGCGCGATACGGCCTGCCGGGGAAGTGCTGCGCGATGGCTGCATGCAAAGGCTCGAACCAGTCGGCATGGCCGCCATCCACCATAAGGAGACCTTCATTGCTGTCCACCACCAGCACATTGCTGTCCGGCCCGCGTATGAACAACACCTTGTCTGCAAGGCGCTCTGCCGTAACGGCTGGAGCTTGGGCAAGTGTGATCCGCGACCCGAACCATGACATACCCGAACCGGCCAGTACTGCTGACCGTTTCAAGAAGCCCCTGCGGCCACTCCCACTCTGGTTATTGTCCATTTCTTTTCATGCATTTTGTAAGCGGTATCGCTTAGACTTGGCCGAGCATACGCTGATTTATTGAATGCTATTTTTGTTTTTCAGTCAGGGGACGAGGTTATGCAAAGCACTCATAAAAGTAAATTGGTACGGGCACTCCTGGCGGGGGTACTGGGCCTGGCTTCCGCCCTGTCGCTGCCGGGCAGCGCATGGGCACATCATTCACTGATCGGCGAGTTCGATGTCAGCGTGGAGCTTGAAGTGCGCGGTGCCATCACCAAAGTGGAATGGACCAATCCGCACATCTGGATCTATCTGGATGTGACAGCGGCAGACGGCAGCGTGGAAAAGTGGGAATGTGAAATGGGTTCCCCGAATCAGCTGGTCCGCCAGGGCTGGAAGAAGGAGGATCTGCCCATAGGCACCATCATCCGCGCACAGGCCAACCCGGCCCGGGAGGGTGAGCATATCTGCAGCACCCGCCGCATTACGCTGGACGATGGCACGCCGGTGTTCAGCCGTTCTCCCAATCCATAACACAGGGGCTCGCAGATGAATCTCACCCAATCATTCAAGACGACTTGTACCGCACTGGTGCTTGTCAGTGGTTTTGCGCAGCAGGGCTTCACACAATCTGACATTCCCCGCACCGCAAGCGGCAAGCCGGACTTCAATGGCGTCTGGGAATTCCCCTACGTCCCCAACATGTCAGCTGCCGGCAACGGCAGAACCATGACCGGGCCGGGAGAACTGCCCTTTACTGCCGCCGGCAAACTGAACATGGATCGCTACGATGCGTCCCAGGGCGATTACACTGGCGCCTGCCTGCCCTTCGGCCATGTGCGTTCGATGAATTCGCCGAACCCCGTGCAGTTTTTCCAGACGGACACGGCCTTCGCCTACCTGTTTGAAGTGAACACCTGGCACCACTCTTTCCCTATCGGCGGCGAAAACCAGATCATGGATCTGCCATCCAGCTGGTACGGCAACTCCCACGCGCAGTGGGATGGCGACACCCTGGTAGTCACCACTGGTAACTACAACGGCAAGACCCGGCTGGACACCATCGGCCATCCGCACAGCCACAAACTTACGGTCACGGAGAAGTTCACGCTGCGCGATGCCAGCGCCATCGATTATGAAATCACCATCGATGATCCGATCTATTATTCGGCTCCCTGGAGCAACACGCGTGTGCTCACGCGCATGCAGGACGGCCTGGGCCTGCTGGAATATTCCTGCGAGGAAAACAACCGTGGCGTGTGGGAAGGCCGGCTGAAAGCACCGGACTACGACAACTGGCATACCTACGACATCGAGGAGTAAGAAAAAAGGGCCTGCTCACGGTGAGACAGGCCCTTTTGATTTGCGTAACCTGAAGCCTAGAAGTCGAAGGAAAGCCCCACGACGTAACGACGGCCACGCTGGTCACCCGTCGTACCAAGCCCGGTGCCGGAACTGAATGCTGCGTTGAATGCGCCAAGCAACAACTCCTGTGGATCCTTGTCCGTCAGGTTGTTGATGGTGGCAAACACGTTCAGGTTGGTATTCGCCACTTCGAAGGTGTAGCCCACGCGCGCGTCCCACTCCATGATGGAACCTATGCGGTTGTTGTACACATCCCAGCGGGTGCTGCTGCCGTTGAAATTCCAGTTCTGGTTCACCATCTGCCCATCTGTGTAGCGTCCGATCAGGGACAGCGAAAGCGGCCCGCGGGTGTAGGAGCTAGACACCACTGCGGTCCATTCAGGCTGGCCCAACACGCCCTGGATTTCGGTTTTGACACCGGCGCTTGAGGTGTTGGAACGCTCCCGCAGATACGAGCCAAGGGCACGCACATTCAGGGTTTCACCACCCCCCAACCAGTCAACGTCAGTACGATACACTGCCTCGAAGTCCACGCCGGATGCCTTGACGGATGCCTGGTTGAAGAACGGCACACCCACCAGCGCAATGCGCGGTATGGTGTCGCCGTTGACTGTCGTGATGGGATCACCCGTGCGCGAGATGAACTGGCACAGATCCACATCGTTGTTCTGGTAGCAGCCGGTGACCACCTGGGCAGGAGTAACCTGGTTGATGTTGTCCTTCACTTCCACGGCATACCAGTCGCCCGAGAGACTGAGGCCATCGAGCCAAGACGGCTGGTACACAATCCCCACCGTCATGGTCTTGGCTTCTTCCGGCCGGATGTCCGGCGTGCCGTTGGAGAAGGTGGTGATGCCGTAGGTTACGTCGCTCCCCCCGGCTGGGTTGGCCAGAAAGTCAGTTACGTTACCGATGCCGCCGGTACGGTCGAATTTTTCGCCCATGGTGGCGGCACGCACGTCCTGCGAGATAGTGCTGCGCAGGCGTACTTCATCCGTTATGGTCCAATCGAAGCCGCCTTTCCATGACCACACATCGCCCGAGCCGGAGTAGCTGGCCCAGCGTGTAGCGGCCGTGAAGTTCAATTGCTGCACAAGTGGCATGTCGGATATCAGGGGTATCAGGTACTCCATGAAGGCTTCGGATACGTCCTGCGTGCCCCGGGCATGCGGTACGTTGGAGAACTGGATTTCGACCGAGTTGCCGGAGGCCAGTGCACCACCCGGAACCCCCCGGATACCGAGAGCAGCGTTGTTGGCCGCAACGGGGCGGAAGGCCGGATTGGTGTCGATGTTACCGCCGGGCCCCACACGGACGAGTTGCACAAACGACTCCTCGCGCCAGCCATAGCCCACTGCCATGTTGATGGCACCGGCTCCCCAGCCGTCATGAATCTTGCCATCGGCCGAAATTTCCCACACGTCCTGTTCGAGGTTGACAATGCGGTGCTTGCTGTCGGTGGAGGTGTAGCTGTGGGGAATGCTCTCGGTTGCAGAGAGGAAGCCATTCGCCGTCATTGCCGCGCCGGGTTCAAAGCCGAGCACCCAGTCGAGCGCTGCAGGTGAGGCCTTGCCGCGACCGAACAGATTCAAGGGCACGCAGTCCGGGTACAGACCCGATACCACCGTCACGTTGCAGCGCGGGCCGCTGGGAGTGCTGACCACGTCCATGGCGAGATAGATGCGATCGAGACGGATGCCCTGGTGCTGGATCGCTTCTACGTCGGTTTCGCCGACCTGGTAGTAACCGTTCACCTCCCAGTCATTGAAGAATCCGCCCTCGACGGCGTATTTGAAACCACCGGTTATGGAGGTGGTCTCTGTGGTTTGCTCCGTGAACTCGGTACCGACATCATCAGCCTGCCCGATGCGACTGAATACGACTGACGCAAGGTTGTTGGCCGTCATGGCCTGCTGGATAGGGGCCGGCAAGAAGGGATTGCCACGGAAAATCGTGAAGCCCCTGGTGGCCCCAGGCAGGCCGCCAAAAAGGCCGGTATTGCCCTTTTGGGTAAAGGTAGCCTCACCAACGATGACCTGGCCAAAGACAGACAGTTGGTCGGTCAGCTCATGTTCGATATAGCCGAAGTAGTTTTCCCTCCCGGATTCCGGCGTGATCATCAGAGCGTTGACACCACTGTCCGTGCCGGAGCCGTTATTGAGCGTTTGGCAGCCATGCGTGTTGCACAAATCGCCCAGGACGTACGCTGAAGGATTGCCGCTTTGATCAAGTATTTGTGGCCCACCGGCGTTGGCCGGCAGCTGGAATATGCCATTTGCATCGTAAAGCCTGCTGCGCACCCGGGTTGCCGGCAGAAAGAACGGATTGTCCGGTGAAGTGCCACGGCTGGCGGTATTGGGGTTTTCGATGAGTGAGCGCTCGCGGTACCAGTCATAGTCCAGCACATCGTCGCCCCAGATCGGATCCTGCTCGGCCTTTTCCACGTTCAGCAGTACATGCGTGCGCTCGCCGAGGTCAAAGCCGCCACCGAGAGAGATCTCATGGTTCTGGTTGTGTCCTTCCTTGTTTTCACCGCCCTGCACGCGGCCGCGGAAGCCGGTATAGCTGGTGTCCAGCACGAAGTTGACCACGCCGGCGACCGCATCGGTGCCGTAGGCTGCGGTGGCGCCGCCCGTCACGGTTTCCACCGTGCGGATCACGTTTTCCGGGAACAGGTTGATGTCAGGGCCGCCAAAGATCGTGGACGGCACCACGCGCCGGGCATTGAGCAGCTGCAGGGTGCGCTTGCTGTTGAGGCCGCGCAGGTTCAGTGAGCCGGCGCCAGCGGAGGTGAAAAAGCCGCCAGTGTTCTGCGTGGTATTGGAACCAAAGAACTGGGGCAGTTCTGCCAGGCCTTCGATCATGGTGGTCGGGGAAAGAATATCGATTTCCTCCCGCGTCACTACCGTGATCGGGTTCGGCGTTTCCATGCCGGTGGTACGGATCCTCGAGCCAGTGATGACCACTTCTTCCAGATCCTCTGCTTCGGACTGGGCCTGGACCTGACTCTGGGTGGCAACTGCAGCCAGCAATATTGCCAACTGCAACTTGCCGCGGCGGCCTGCCGAAAGCCCAATGTGTCCCGGCGCTCTGTAAACGTGCTTGTTTGATTTCATGATGCGCTGTTCCCTCTTCTTCTTATGATTTCAAGGAATGGAATTGATGACGAACTGCCTGAACCTGGCCAAAGCCTGGGTCTACTGCCCATTCGGCGATTAAAACCGGACAAGCACCGACTCCTGCGGGGAGTCACGCCATCCAGTCTTTAAAGAGAATATTCATTCACCTTTTCACAGTCAAGTTAGCGAATCTTCATTCGTATTTTTTTGTTGGCCGGGCGCGCGACCCAAAAGGGCGCCACTGGTCTTGCCACGGCACACAGGAACAGGGGGGAGTAGAGCGAAACTGCAGAGAACTTGCCTGACGGCAAAACTACCTTTTTCCGGACCTGCGGGCAGACTGCCTGATGGCCGACCCGGGCCTGCGGGCGGGTACAGCAAGTAATTCCCGGTACTCCGAGATCAGGTAGAACGCCCGGACAAGGTTGTCGATGAAAGCCTGCTGACCGAGACTGACCGGGCCCGGGTTGTTGATGATCGTGTTGTTGATGACGCTGCGACAGACCTGGAAGCCGTACATGATGTTTGCCCGCTCTGCTTGGTCAAGTTGCCGGCCAAGCTTGCTTTCCATGTACTCCACAAATCGCCTGGCGTTATCTTCCCCCAATTGTCTGAGTGGTTGCCAATAGCCAGGATCGGACGAATTGCGGATTATCGTAGCCCGCCAGAAGTTCTTGTGGGACGCGTAGTAGTTCACCAGGTCCGTCAGCAGAACATCGACCACTGTATCGGGGGGACATTCCTCCAGAATGCGCCGGGTGGTCTCCAACCGCACTTCGATATGGTGCTGCAACATGGAATCGAAGTATTCGTCCTTGCTGCGAAAGCGTGAATAAAAAGCACCCACGGAATACCCGGCCTGCATGGTCAGGCTGGCCACCGTGAGGGATTCATAGGACTGCTTTTCCAGTAACTTGATGCCGGCAGCAATCATTGCATCGTAAGTCTTGCGACCACGCAGCTGTTTGATGTTGTAACCAAGCTCAGGTCGTTTCTTGAGATGGAATTTCTTTGCCATGTAGTTGCCAAATGAGCGACAGCGCTGCCAATCGACCAGATCCCACCCATCAGGACCCGGAATGGCCAAGCGTTGGAAATTTAGGGAAAGGTTGGCAGAAATGCAATGAATACAGCCGCGCCGTTGCGGTGGTACTTGGCAACTGCATTCATTAGAATCATGCCTGTCGCGAGGCCCCGGCCCGACTCACACAGCATGGCAAAACAAGAACAAACATGCGCAATAAACTGCAGGATAAGTTCGGCCCAGGGCTGATGTTCGCAGGATCCGCAGTCGGCGTATCCCACCTCGTGCAGTCGACGCGTGGTGGCGCGGAGTTTGGCCCCTCCATCATGTTGGTCATCATCTTCATCTGCCTGCTGAAGTACCCGCTGTTCCGGTTTGGCGCGTGGTACACCGCGGCCACCGGCAATACCATTATCGAAGGTTACCGGCAGCTTGGCAGGTGGGTTCTTTTTGTCATTCTCGCCGTATACCTGTTCGAACTGCCCTTCGCCATCGCCGGCATTTCAGTGGTCTCTGCGAGCGTACTGAAACACTCACTCGATCTGGACATCAGTGACAATCTTGGCGCCCTGTTGTTGGTGCTGTCCTGCCTCATGCTGTCCGGCTATGGCCGCTATCGGCACATCGAGAACCTCTCACGCATTTTTGTGGCTGTTTTCCTGGTGTGTATCGTTGCAGGAGCCGTGTTTGCGATGCAGGACAACATCCATGATTACGTGCCCACACTCAAGCCGCTTCCTGCCGACACCCGCAGCCTGATGTTCCTGGTGGCCCTGGCCGGCTGGATGCCCGCGGGTGTGGGTGGCGCCCTAGGAGTTTCGCTATGGGTACATGCAAAAAACCGGCGCATCGGGCGCAACCTTGAGCCGGGAGAGGTCTGCCTGGACTTCAACCTTGGCTATGCCATCGTGATCATCACGGCCTGCTGCTTTGCACTGCTCGGCACCTACACTCTGTCTGCAGACCAGGATCCGCTGGCAGGAGACTCGGTGATCTTCACCGCGCGGCTGTTTGCAATCCTGACCACGTCGTTCCCGCAATGGGTGCACACCATCATCATCATCGGCGCGAATATCGTGCTGCTGTCCAGCCTGCTGATCGTGGTGGACTTGCTGCCGCGCCTGGCCACCACGCTGGTACTGACACTTTTCCCCGAAGCCGGATCGGACCGCACACGACGGCATCTGCATGTGGGCTTCATACTGTACGAATTGCTCTGCGTAGCGCTGGTCCTGTTCCTGCTGCTACGCTCATTCACGGGCTTTATCGACATGGTTACCTCACTCGGCTTTCTGGCAACCCCCATCATTGCCTGGATCAACCACAAGGTCGTGTTCTCTGGAGATCTGGGCGCCGTCAAGCGACCTTCCGCCCTGCTGCGCTACTGGAATCTGCTTG
This sequence comes from Pseudohongiellaceae bacterium, assembly GCA_044338855.1. GTDB lineage: Bacteria > Pseudomonadota > Gammaproteobacteria > Pseudomonadales > Pseudohongiellaceae > CAILUG01. The sequence continues at coordinate 12,301 of JBIIWP010000008.1, forward strand.
CTCTGTGGCTCACTGCGCTGGTGTCCCTGGGCTACATAGGCATCAAGCTGCTGGACTAGGCAGATGTGGCAGTTCTGCTGCACTCAGGGTGTCGTGGGCGCGACCGGCGTGAGATCCTCGCAAGGTTCCGGGCTGTAGGGCACGGATGACAGCACCAGTGCATCAGAGCCCGTGTAGGATGCTGTGAAGAACAGGGGGTCCTCTGCGGTGTATTCCCGCTTCAGCAACATCGCCGTGGGATCCAGCGTGAAGCGTTCGACCACACGCAGCTGCTCACTGTGCGGCGTTACGCCGCGCAGTGTACCGGGCAAAAACCCTGTGGTATCGACGATCAGCACGTCATTGTCCCAGCGCCCGATCGAGTGGCCGGCGCGACTCGGCGTGAGTACAGCGGGATGTTCTCCCTGATCCAGGTGAATGGTCCGTTCGAGCCCCAGAAACCCATACTGCAGCGTGATGATGTCGGCGCCCTGGCTAATGCGATTGACCGGCTCACCACTCCAGTCGGAAATGATGCTGCCAGTTGTGCACGAACGCACGGCGCGTGGGATGTCGACCAGCGCCTGCATCGCCACGCGACCGGCATCGTTCAGTGCAACCACGGCGTTCGCCGCTGGCAGCGAGGCAGCGGCAATGGGCGCTGCAGCTGCCGCAGTGCCACGCGCGCCGGGAATCTCACTCTGCCCCTCGGGAACACCGCCGGTACCGAAAGCGGACGCCTGGCTCAAGGGTACCAGCGTGCCATCGCGGCCACGCGGGTCCGTCATCACGCGCTGTTCCTGGGCCCAATCACCAGCGATACTAGGCTCTCCGGTAGGCAGGCGCGCCGCACGGGCAACATCTGCCGTGGCTTCGATGCGCTGGCCGTAACGGTCAAGGCTGCTGCCGTCGCTGAAGGTAAGCGTGCTGATGTAGCACGCATTGGGCTCACTGCGGTCGGGCGACCCCTGGATGGTGATCTGCATGCCAGCCGGAAACATCTCCGGCGTCCAGCCCGAGCGGCGCAAGGTTGTCGCCGAGCGCAGCTCGCAGCGATGCGCGGTAAGCGTGCCGTCGGCGTTGCTGACATCGAAGTGCAGCCAGGCGTGGGGATTGACGAAGTCGAGCCGCGTGATCACGCCACTCAGTTCGATGTCTTCGTTCATCGCGAAATTGCCGAAGCCGTGATGCGCAGTGGCAGTAGCGGCGGCCAACAAGCCTGTTCCCAGCATGATGCAGCGCCAAACGTACATAGTGTCTCTCCCCTGCTGTCCCTGGTGTGGATGCCGCGGGCTGACTATTCGACTATCGCCTGCATCACGGCATTTTCGAACTCGGGCCGCATGTCGCGGATTGGTGTCTGGATCATCATCACCGCGATGATGTCTTCCTGCGGGTCCACCCAGAAGTGCGTGCCATAGGCACCGCTCCAGCCAAAACTGCCATCGGAAATGCGGTGATTGCCGGCGACGGCATCTTCGATGACGCGCACGCTGAGACCGTAGCCTTCACCCGGCGTGCGTCCGGGCAATGACGCCGGGATATGCACGCTGGCCATCAACTGCACTGTGCGCGGGCTGAGTAAACGCTGGCCATCCAGCTCGCCACCATTGGCCAGCATCTGCGCGAATCTGGCGTAATCGTCGGCAGTCGACACCAGACCACCGCCACCGGCGAAGTACACTTTGGACGACATCGACATCGAGTTCTGGTTCTTCGCCATCTTGCCATCGGCGAAGGTATAGGCACTGACAAAGCGCGGCATCTGGTCGTCACTAGGCCAGTGGCTGGTCTCGGTCATGCCGAGCGGTGTGAAGATGCGCTGCTGCAGGAACTGGTTCAACGGCATGCCGGACGCCACTTCCACCACGCGGGCCAGCACATCGAATCCATCGGAGGCGCTGTACATCCAGCGCTCACCAGGCTGGAATTCCAGCGGTGATTTGGCTACCCGCGGCAGGTAAGTCTGCAAAGTATCGTCCGGACCCCGGCGCCCCTCCATTGCCACCACACTCTGCCCCATTGGCCCGCTCGACAGACCCGAGGTGTGCGTCAGCAGCTCCTTGATCGTGATGTCGTGCACAGCGGGAACGCTGTAGAACTGTACTGGCGTCGCGTCGGTGGCAGCTGCCTGCAGCATGGCAGCGTGCTGATTGCTGAACTCGGGGATGAAACGCGAGACCGGATCGTCGAGTCGCAGTTTGCCTTCCTCCAGCATCATCATGATGGCCGTGCCGATGACCGGCTTCGTCATCGAGGCCAGCCGGAACACCGAGTCGCGCTGCATCGTTGCGTTGGTATCGAGGTCCTGCGTGCCTTGGACATCGACATAGGCGATCTGTCCCTTGCGGGCGACCAGCATGACGGCGCCGGTAATCTCACCAGCAGCAATGCGCTTTTCCACCATGCCGTGAATACGCTCCAGCCGCTCCTGCGACAAGCCGACGGTTGCCGGCGGTGCAGAAGGCAATGGTTCTGCGGCCGCCCCTGCAGCGGTAACGGACAAGCTGACGATTGCTGCAAACATCACTTTCCTGGCGAATCTGTTGAAAATCATGCTGACCCCCTCTCTTGTTTTGCGTTTGTAGGTACAAGGCTGCGGCTTGCTTGCGCTCAGTGATTTCCACCACCACGCCACTGAAGCCGATGATCTCACTGTGTTCGTCACGCACCGGATACCAGCTTGCGTTCCAATAGCGGGTGACTCCGGGCGCGCGTGCCGTCTCGCCACTGAACTCGCGATCGAGTACCGGCTGGCCGCTTGCAAGGATGCGTGCCGTCACCTCACGCAGGGCCACGTCCAGCGAAGGGAGCAGCTCTGCGACGGTCCTGCCGAGGTGCGCCTCTACGGAGCAGCCGTTGATTTCGGCGAGCTGTTCATTGACGCGCACAAACCGCAGCTCCCGGTCGAGAAACGCAAAACCCACCACAATCCTTGAGTGGATAAATCATTTCTCTCATGCCTCCTTTCTCCGGATCAGCATCCGCCCACCCCCCGGGGTAAGCGGGGGGGGTCTGTTGATACTGCAGGGTTCAGCTTACCTGCTGACTTCGATGCTGTTGGGCACCGGACCACCGGGACCTGCCGGGGCGGCAGTGGCAGCGTTATCAGCCACCAGTTTCACCCACAGCGCAGTATCGCTCTTGAAGTAGGAGGTGGTGCTGGCGCTGCGCAGTGCATCGAGGCTGTCCAGTTGTTCACCCGCAGCAGGGGTGCCGAAGCCGGGCAGCTCGAACATTACCCACGAACCGTTGTCCATCTCTGCCAGCGACAAGGTCATGGCCCGTCGTGAAGTTTCCACCCGCACCTCGGCACCACCGCGGATGGTAGTACCACCGGTGTATTCCCAGCGCCTGCCGTTGCGGGCGAGCATTACCGGATCGGTGATGGGCTCACTGCCAAAGCCGAAGTTGCCGGCAATGCTGAAGCGACCCATGTCACCGGTGCACACGGCAGCACCCCAGCCGGGCTTGATCTCACAAGCTGCTTCGTCGGAGGCGATACCGTTGTCGAGCACAATGTAGGCACCGGGTACACCGCCCACCGAGCCGTCCTTGTCATGGATCGCGGCGCCTCTCCAGGCATTGCCGCGCCCGAAGTCGGAAGCCCATTTACGCACCACCGGCGGGAAGCTCACCGGCTTGGCGTTGACGAAGGTCGCACCTTCGATGGCGTTCTCGCTGCTCATGCCGAAGCTGGTGTACATCAGGTAGGAGAGTGCACCGGCATCACGCGTGGCGTTTGGCTCAAAGTTGATGAAGGTGGTATCCACCACATCGTGACGCATGTCGTAGTACTCGTAGCCACGGATCGGGAAGTCCGGCATGTGGTTCGGCAGGCTGCGGCCGTAGGCGATTTCCTCTGGCGTGCCAGGGTTGCCGATGTTGTCGCTCTCACCCACAAATACGCCATCAATGACCTTCGACGTGTACTCGGCACGCCCTACAGCAGAAGCCGCATGCGTAAAGCCGATGGCATTGTCGGCCACGCGCAGATTGGGGAACAGGTGCAGTTCACCGCGGCCCCAAACGGCTCCGTTGCGGTTCTTGTACGCGGTGAAGTTTTCGAAATTCGACACCAGCATCTCGCTGTTGGTGTCAGCGGGATCGGCGTAGGCGACATGGTAGTTGCTGCCGGCAACACTGAAGGTGTTGTCGGGTCTGGGGCCGCGATCGAACATGAAGCCGTCAAAGTTGGAGTGGGCAGTGTTGCCGCTGAACTCGCGCACTCTGGTGCGACGCGGCCAGGTGTTCGCACTGACCTCGGTGCCTTCGAACTGACCGATCGGGTGCTCCGGCAAGGCAAACCAGAAGCCGATTGCATCGGAACCCGCTGCCACGTTGTCGCGGTAGATGTTGTCCGGGTTGGTGATCCAGAATGTCGACGCCGTGTTGTCGGAAGGCAGCAGCACATCTTTGGAGCTCTGGCCATTCGACACCGGGCGACCCGGAGCAAGGTTGGTGGGGTCGCAGGGCAGCGTGGGATGACACTTGGTCATGATGCCGAGGTTATGGACAAACTGGTTGCCGGTCTCGATGGCGTCTTCGAGGAAGAAGCAGTGGCCCACGTTGTTGAACGTCACGTTGTTTTCAACACGCGCATTGTGGGTGCCATGCACGGTCACACAGCGGCTGAAGGTGTCGTGAATCGCGGAGTTCTGGATGTACTGCCCCTGCGCATCGCCCACCAGATGCCAGTGAATGGGGTAGCGTGCCAGCTGCAGGTGCTGGCCCATGCGGAAAAACTCCACGCCAGAGACATACATCTTGCTGCCGGGCATCGCCATCACATGGCCACCGAAGTAAGTCTCTTCAGCGTCAGCCGAGGCCTGGATGCGAATGTTGCGCGTCAGCAAGCCCACTTCGCCGCGCTCATCCACGCCATGGGTGATCTCACCGAAATGCATGTACTCGAGCGGACTGTCGAACGAAATTGCATTGCCATTGATGGCGGAAACAATGCGGCGCTCGGCCTGTCTGGGATTGAAGTCGGTCGATGCGAGGACGATCTCGTCGCCAACCTTCCAGCCACTGGCATCCAGCACGTCGATCGTGGTGCTGCCGGCTTCGGCCGTGCTGGCCAGCTTGCTCCAGGTGTGGACGCGGTCACCGTGCAGGTTCAGGGTGCCGCCCATGAGCATGATGCCGCGGTCGCCCATGTTGTTGGTGTTCTCGCCGGGGACATTGTCGACCAGGGTGATGGTGGCTTTGCGCGTATGCGGCGCATCCTCGCTGCCGGCGCGCAGTTCACCGTGCAGCATGATCCAGTCAGTCGTCAGTTCAACATCGTTGTCGTTGGAGAAGCTGAGTGTGCCGTTGATGGTCAGGCTGCGCAGTGTCGGTGGGCTGACATCGAGGACAACCGCCATGTCGCTGTCGATGGTGACGGCATCGCCTTCGGCGGGCACCTGGCCGTTGGGCCAGGTGGCGGGATCAGACCAGCGGGCTGCCTGAGCCTGGGCCTGGGCGCTGCTGAAAGCGCTGAGCAGGAAGCAGGCCGGCAGAGCCAGGGCAAGAAAGGGCACGCGAGAATTTTTTATCATGGCTTTTGATCCCGTACTCAAGCAATTGAAAGAATGGACAAATTCCCAGCGGCCAAGCGTAAGCGATGTCAGGCGTTAGAAACATGGAAAAAAAGCGGAAGCCATGAATCATGGCGGCTGGTTCAGCATTAAAAAAGGTTCATCGCATTTTCTGGGGATACAGGTGGTTCGGAGATTGGTAATCAGCTGTTCCATCCGCTCCAGGAACAAATGGCGCCGGCTTGGGCGGCTTTGGTGTAAGGGGTTGCGTCTGTGGGGGCAGCTCTGGTGTAAGGGGTAGCGTCGGTGGGGGCTGCGAGGGGGCTGGGGCGCGTCTGCCGCTGCGCCCCCGCAGGCCGCCGCGGCCCGGCACCCACGCTCCGAATCGCCACTGGACCTCCTGAAAAGCAAAACCCCCGCGATAAGCGGGGGTTCGTTTGCTGCCTGTCGCCGCTTGTGGCGGCTTGAAGCGATTCTGTGGCGGGCGGGCAAGGGGGCCCGCCCCTCCGATTACATCATGCCGCCCATGCCGCCCATGCCGTCCATGCCGCCGCCCATGCCGCCGCCACCGGACTGCTTCTCTTCCGGGTGTTCAGCGATCATGGCTTCGGTGGTCAACATCAGGCCAGCCACGGAGCCGGCAGCCTGCAGCGCGCTGCGGGTTACCTTGGTGGGATCCAGGATGCCCATTTCGATCATGTCGGCGTATTCGCCGGTAGCAGCGTTGTAGCCCTGGTTGCCTTTCAGGCTACGCACCTTGTCCAGGATTACGGCAGCATCAACACCGGCGTTGGTGGCGATCTGACGCAGCGGGGAGCTGAGTGCGCGCTGCAGGATCGACAGACCGGCGTTCTGGTCTTCGTTGGCACCACGCAGGCCTACGATGGCTTCGAGGCAGCGTACGAGTGCAACGCCACCGCCAGGAACCACGCCTTCTTCAACGGCGGCACGGGTAGCGTGCAGCGCGTCTTCAACGCGGGCTTTCTTCTCTTTCATTTCGATCTCAGTACCAGCACCAACCTTGATCACGGCAACACCGCCGGCCAGCTTGGCCACGCGTTCCTGCAGTTTTTCACGGTCGTAATCGGAGTTGGTTTCTTCGATCTGCGCACGGATCTGGGAAACACGACCTTCGATGGCCTTGGCATCGCCGGCGCCGTCGATGATGGTGGTGTTGTCCTTGGTGATGATGACGCGCTTGGCATGGCCAAGGTCATTCATCGTGGCGCCTTCCAGGCTCAGGCCCACTTCTTCGGAGATCACGGTACCACCGGTGAGGATGGCGATGTCCTGCAGCATGGCCTTGCGACGGTCGCCGAAGCCGGGGGCTTTGGCAGCGGCCACTTTGACGATGCCGCGCATGTTGTTCACTACCAGCGTAGCCAGCGCTTCGCCTTCGACGTCTTCAGCGACGATGAACAGCGGACGGCCGGATTTCGCGACAGCTTCCAGAACAGGCAGCATTTCGCGGATGTTGTTGATTTTCTTTTCCACCAGCAGGATAACCGGGTTGTCGAGATCTGCCGACATGGTTTCGTGGTTGTTGATGAAGTAGGCGGAGAGGTAGCCACGATCGAACTGCATGCCTTCAACGACGTTCAGTTCGTTTTCCAGGCCGTTGCCGTCTTCAACGGTGATAACACCTTCTTTGCCCACTTTGTCCATGGCTTCAGCAATGATGTCACCCACGGAGGTGTCGCTGTTGGCGGAGATGGAACCTACCTGGGCGATGGCTTTGCTGGTGGCGCAGGGGGTGGACATCTTGCCCAGCTGTTCTACTACGGCAGCAACGCCCTTGTCGATACCGCGCTTGAGATCCATCGGATTCATGCCGGCAGCAACGGCCTTGAGGCCTTCGTTGAGGATGGCCTGGGCCAGCACGGTGGCAGTGGTGGTGCCGTCACCGGCCTGGTCGGAGGTCTGGGAAGCAACTTCCTTCACCATCTGTGCGCCCATGTTTTCGAACTTGTCTTTCAGCGGGATTTCCTTGGCCACGGACACACCGTCCTTGGTTACGGTGGGGGCGCCGAAGGATTTGTCGATGACCACATTGCGGCCTTTGGGGCCCAGGGTCACTTTTACCGCGTCAGCGAGGAGGTTTACGCCTCTCACCATCTTCTGGCGGGCGGTGTCACCAAACAATACGTCTTTTGCCATGTTCGTTTACCTGATTAGTTCTGTCGAATCGGATTGGATTGGGATTGGCGCGGAGGCGGCTTCTCAGCCTTCCAGTACGCCGAAGATGTCGCTTTCGCTGAGGATCAGCAGTTCTTCGTCGCCCACTTTTACGGTGTTGCTGGCGTATTTGCCAAACAGCACCTTGTCGCCGACCTTGAGGTCGAGCGGACGCACGCTGCCGTTTTCCAGGATGCGGCCCGGGCCTACGGCCAGCACTTCACCCTGCGCCGGCTTTTCGGCGGCCGAACCCGGCAACACGATGCCGCCAGCGGTCTTGGTTTCTTCTTCCTTGCGCTTTACCACCACACGGTCTTGTAAAGGACGAATCTTCATTGTTTTCAATCTCCAACGGTTTACTTGAGTTTTGATGACAAGCTTTGGCAGGCCAGCTCCAGACCTCTATGGGTCAGCTCTGGCTTGGGTGGCCCTAAGATGGGGCCCTCCCAAACGATTTCAATGGCCGTCCGGCAAAAAAACCCGGAAATTTTCAGGCCTGGGGTGGACCTTTCAGCTGGCTGTCAGGATCGGCCTCGCGCAGCACCTCGCCCTCCACGATCTGGCCGCCCTCCCGGGTCCGGGTCTGGCTGCGGCTGGCACTGCGGAACACGGTGAAACTGCCGCCGGGCATACCACCAAAGGCCTGGAAGCCGCCGGCGCTCAGCAGCCGCCGGACCAGAGCACGGCGCGACCAAGGCAGCAGAAACACCAGGCTGAAGGCATCGGTAATGAATCCCGGGATCACCAGCAGGAGGCCGCCGAACGTCAGCAACATGCGGTCCACCACGTCCTGGCCTGGCTGGTCACTGCTGGCGAGCCGACTGCGTGCCCCCATGAGACTCGCCATACCGCGCCCGCGCAGCAATGCCAGGCCCGCGAAGACGCCGGCGGCCAGCAGGCCAATGACAGCCAGGGCACCGATCTCACTGCCGACTTCGATCAGCACTATGAGTTCGGCGATGGGGAGGAGCAGGAACAGCAAAGGGATGCCGCGCATGGGGGTTCCGTTTCAGGGTACGGTCCGAAGATGGGGGCAGTGGCGGAACATTCAAGAGTTGCGAGCCATCCGTTCCCGGCGGCCGTGACCTGGCGCAAGCCACTGCCTCGGACGGCTGCTACACTGTGACAAGACTGCTGGTGAATGCAGGGCTGATGCCAGAACCCTGCAGGCCACACCGCAGCGACTACACAGTCTGAACAGGACCACGACGATGACTCACATCCTGCCCTTCAGCCAGCTCCGTAACACCGACGTCCCCCGCGTCGGCGGCAAGAACGCTTCGCTGGGGGAAATGTTCAATATCCTGGCCAGTGAAGACATCCGGGTTCCCGACGGCTTTGCGGTGACTGCCGAGGCGTTCCGCTATTTCCTGTCCAGCAATCAACTGGAAGCGCCGCTCACGGCCGCGCTGTCCAGGCTCAACAATGACACGCTCGGCAACCTCGCGGAGGTCGGCAAGACCTGCCGCGATCTGATGCAGGCCGCGACCTTGCCCACCGATGTGCAGGAGGCCATCCTCGCTGCCCATCGCGGGCTCAATCCCGACAACCAGTTCTCGGTGGCCGTCCGCAGCAGCGCCACGGCAGAAGACCTGCCCGACGCCAGTTTCGCGGGCCAGCACGAAAGCTACCTGAACATCAGCGGCGATACGAATCTCCTGAAGGCCGTGCAGCGCTGCTATGTCTCGCTGTTCAACGATCGCGCCATCAAGTACCGCATCGACAACCACTTCGAGCACATGGATGTTGCCCTTTCCGTCGGCGTACAACGCATGGTGCGCTCGGACGTGGGCAGCGCCGGCGTGGCCTTCACCCTGGACCCGGAAAGCGGCAACACCAATGTCATCTACATTACCTCGTCCTGGGGCCTCGGCGAGAACGTGGTACAGGGTGCGGTGAATCCCGACGAGTTCTACCTGTTCAAGGCCGCCATCGGCAACAAGCCGCGCACCATCATCAACCGCCGCCTGGGCTCCAAGGAACACCGCATGGTCTACGCGGAGCTGGGCGAAGCCCATCCCATCGTCAACATCGAGACCACGGCAATGGAGCGCTCGCACTACTCGCTGGGCGATGCCGACGTTGCCTTGCTGGGCCTTTGGTGCCAGCGCATCGAGCAGCACTACAACATGCCCATGGACATCGAGTGGGCGCGCGATGGCCGTACCGGCGAGTTGTTCATCGTGCAGGCGCGTCCTGAAACCGTCCATGGTGGCGACAAGGACCTGAGCGTCAAGGAGTACACGCTCAAGTCAAAGGCCTCGCCATTGTGCAGCGGCCGCGCCGTGGGCAGTGCCATCGCGGCAGGCCGCGTGTGCGTGGTGCATTCGCTGGAAGATGCCTCCAGGGTGCAGCAAGGCGACATCATCGTGGCCGACATCACGAATCCCGACTGGAACGCCATGCTCAAGAAGGCCGTTTGCATCGTGACCAACAAGGGCGGCCGTACCAGCCACGCCTCCATCGTGGCGCGCGAACTGGGTATCCATGCCGTAGTCGGCACGGGTGACGCCACGCAGAAACTCAACACTGGCCAGATCGTCACCGTGAGCTGCGCCGAGGGCGAGGAAGGCTATGTGTACGACGGCACGCTGGAATGGAGCGAGAAGTCCATCAGCCTGCGCAACCTGAAGCAGACCCGCACCAAGCCCATGCTGATTCTGGCAGATCCCGGCAAGGCCTTTGGCCTGGCGCGCTATCCCAACGAAGGGGTGGGCCTGTTGCGCATGGAGTTCATCATCAGCAACAGCATCCGCATCCATCCGATGGCGCTGGTGAAGTTCAACGAACTGCCCGACAACCAGGAGAAGAAGGCCATCGCTGCCATCACCAGTGGCTATCGCAGCAAGCAGGAATACTTCGTGGAAACTCTCGCTGAAGCCGTGGCGCTGGTGGCAGCGGCCTTCCATCCGCGCGATGTGATCGTGCGCATGAGTGATTTCAAGACCAACGAGTATGCACAGCTGATCGGCGGCAAGCAGTTTGAACCGAAAGAGGAAAACCCCATGCTGGGTTTCCGCGGCGCTTCGCGTTACTACCATCCACGCTACCGTGAAGGCTTTCTGCTCGAATGCCAGGCCATGCGCGTAGTACGCGAGGACATGGGCCTGGGCAACGTCAAGCTGATGATTCCCTTCTGCCGTACGCTGGAGGAAGGCCGCAAGGTCATCGCGACGATGGAGCAAGCCGGACTGAAGCAAGGCACGAACGGCCTCGAGGTCTACGTGATGGCGGAGCTGCCGAGCAACGTGCTGCTGGCAGAGGAGTTTGCGCAGATCTTCGACGGCTTCTCGATCGGCTCCAACGACCTCACGCAACTGACCCTGGGTATCGACCGTGATTCGGCTACCGTGAGTGAACTGTTCGACGAGAACAATCCGGCCGTGACACAACTGCTGGCGCGCGTGATCGCCGCCGCCAACAAGGCCGGCAAGAAGATCGGCCTGTGTGGCCAGGCACCGAGCGACTATCCGGAGTTTGCACGCTTCCTCGTGAACAGCGGCATCGACAGCATTTCGTTCAACGCAGATGCCCTGTTGAAAGGTATCGAGAACATCCACGCCGCTGAAGCAGCTGCGAAAGACCACTGACAACGAGGCCAGCCATGCGCAAGCACAGGTTGCCACTGCTGCAGGAATCCGCTGTTTGCCGGCGCGTACGCAAGACCCTGGCCAGCGTCCAGGCCAGGCTCGGACTGCCGCTGGCGCCTGCAGATGTGCACCAGTTGCGCCGCGCCCTGAAACAATTGCGTAGCTGGTGCCGTCTGCTGGAATCCACGGGACAACCTGGCATCAGGCAGCTGAAGCTCACCCTTGGCGGGTTGGCGGCACACTATGGCAGCGCGCGCGACGCACAGGTACGGCTCGAGACACTGGAAGAGCTGGAAGCACACAGCGGCCAACACTTTCCGCAGACCCGTGCGCGCCGGCAGCATGATGTACCGGCGCTGGCTGCTGCTCCAGAGGCATCGACTTGCCGGCGCAGCCTGGATGCGCTTGAAGCGCTGAACGCCCTGTTGACAGGCGGTTTTCCTGCGCAGGCAGCCCTGCAGCGTGGACTGCACCGCAGCCGCAAAAAAGCCGGAGACATGTGTCAACGCGTCTGGCGTTCTCCTGACACGGACGGATTGCACGAGCTGCGCAAGAAGGTGAAGATTCTGGCCAACCAGTATGCGCTGTGTGTGGACCGGCGGGGTTATGCCGGTCGCGATTGTCAGCGGCTGGACCGCTTGGGCAGGATGCTCGGCCGCTGTCACGACCTTGCGGTGCTGCGCACTGCACTGTCAACAATGGCAGGCACTGCAGCGTGGCGCGGGGAACGGGACCGTCTCGAAGCACTGATCACTGCCGAAGAGCAGGCACTCCGGCCGGAGAGCAGGTCACTCAGCGAAGAATGTTTTCCCGGCAAAGTGCGCTAGGACTCGATTGCACGATACAGCTCAACGCTGCCCACCGGCTTGGACAGGTAGGAGTCCATACCGGCCTGGAGGCAACGGTCCCGGTCGCCGATCATGGCATGGGCAGTAAGGGCGATAATGCGCTGGTGCCCGGCATCACCGGTGGACTGTGCTGCAGCCCTTATACGACGACACGCTTCCAGCCCGTCCAACTCGGGCATCTGCACGTCCATGAGAATCACATCGAATTGTCCCTGCTGCCAGGCAGTGACGGCGTCGAGACCGTTGCCGACAATGCTTACCGTGTGCCCACGCTGCTCCAGACTGTAACGAAACAGCCGCTGGTTAACCGTGTTGTCTTCGGCCACCAGGACACGCAGTGGTCGCCAGTCCGGAGCTTTCGGCAGGCTTGTCAGCGCAACGCTGCTGTCCACATCGTTGCCGGTCGAGACTGCGGGAGTGCTCTCTCCGACACGCAGCGGCAACTCGAACCAGAATACGCTGCCTTTACCCTCTGTGCTGTCCAGGCTGATCCGGCCGTCCATCATCGCTACCAGTGCCTGCGAGATGGAAAGACCCAACCCGGTCCCGCCATAACGGCGGGTAATGGAAGTATCCACCTGCTCGAATGCGTTGAAGATACCGGTCTGCTTGTCATGCGGAATGCCGATGCCGGTATCGCGGACAGAGAAGCGCAAGGTCACTGCATCCTGGCTGCGCTGCAGGCATTCCACCAGGATATCCACGCTTCCATGGTTGGTGAACTTGATGGCGTTGCTGACGAGATTCAACAGTATCTGACGCAGTCGCTGGGGATCACCAAACAGGAAGCCCGGAGTACCGGCAGCTACCTGCAGGCCCAGGCAAAGGCCTTTCTGCGCTGCTGCACTTGCAAAATGCTGCACACAGTATTCGAGATGCTCACTGAGGCCGAACTGCCTGATGTCAAGCGCGAGCTTGCCGGCTTCAATGCGCGCAAAATCAAGCATGTCATTTACGAGGTACAGCAGGTTGCGTGAAGCATCCAGCGAAGTGTCGACATAGTCCCGCTGCAGCTCATTGAGCGATGTTCCCTGGGCCAGCTCCAGCATCCCGATCATGCCATTCAGTGGCGTACGAATCTCGTGACTCATGTTGGCGAGGAAGTCGCTCTTTGCCTGGTTGGCCTGCTCTGCCAGCTGGCGCGCGCGAATCAGTTGATCGCGCACGCTCTTTTCGGCACTGACGTCGCGCAGTACGCCGATGATCCTGGTATCGTCTCCTATACGTGCCCGGGCAAGACCCAATTCGACCGAAATGAACCCGTTGTCTGTCAGGCGCATATGGGTCTCCAGCCATAGATCTGCAGAGCCCTCCCCCTCAAGGCTACCAAGGGCTGCGGCTACTTTTGCACTATCCTCTGTAACGACCAGACTGATCAGTTCCCTGCCGATCAGCTCCTGTTGTTCCAGCCCAAGCAGTGCGCACATGCTGGGATTGCAGAAATCGATGTGCTGCGCAGCATCCAGCAGGAAGATACCTTCCTTGATCGTCTCCACCAGGACCCGGTAGCGGGCTTCAGCCTGCTGCAGCCGGGCAACGGCAGTGCGGCGTTCGCGCTCGGCGCGAAAGGCCAGAATCAGGTTACAACACAGGGACAGGAACAGGGCCCGGCTCCCGAAAGTATCGAGATCATAACCGCCAGGGGCATTTGCCAGGCCGATCATGCCGACCAGGCTATCGCCGCTGTAGATAGGCTGGCCGAGAAACGCGTGCATTGCCGGATGGCCCGGCGGCAACCCACCCCGCCTTGGATCACGCCCCGGATCATTCGCGATCACCGGCTTGCCACTCACCATCACGCGGCCGAACAAGGTCTCGAGGTTGCGGAACTCCAGGCCCTGAGCAACGTTCTGCTCATAGAAGTTGCGGGTTTCCTCGTTCCAGGCAATGTTCGTGATGGCATGGGTCTTCAGGTAGGGGACTCCAGAAGCATCATGCAGTACTTCCCCGATGAAGCCGTATTCACTCGCGGTAAGCCGCAATGCCTCTGCAAGCAGAACTTCGAACGGGGCGCCCGGTCCGGCAGTGCCGGCAACATAGTCCGCCAGTGCCTGGTTGACCTTGAACGCGAGGGACTGGTTGGAACGGGCGATCTCGGCGTCCAGTTCCTGCCGAGTCACGTCGCGGGCGACAGACAAGAGGCGCTCGCCATCCGGCAGCAGCACGGTCCTCCATTCCACCCAAAGCAATTCACCATCAGGAAGAATGTAGCGGTTCCGTACTGGAATATGCCGCCCTTCTTGCCACAGCTTTTCGAATGCAACGGTGGACGCCGCCCTGTCGTCCGGATGCAACATGGTGAGAAAGGCGTGAACATCCAGCTCGCCCTCGCCGAGCCTGAAGCGCTCCCGGAAGGCTGGATTTGCCCTCTGCATGGTGCCGCCAAAGCCGATGACCGCCATCATCTCTGGAGCAGCATCGAATATCTCCCAGGCTCCGTCGCGGGTCATGTTCATGGTTGGTCCATAATTCGCTTTAGTGACCAATGGTACTAGGAGCTGTCACAAACGGGTTGTTCGCCAATACAACAAATTGCAACACATGCTGCAACTTCAGGGGGGAACCGGCTCGCTGCTCAGTCGCGGAAGTTATCAAACTGCAGCGGCACTCCGAACTCACCCTTGCGCAATTCGGCCATGACCTTCTGGAGGTCGTCGCGCTTGGCGCCGGTGACGCGCAGCTTGTCGCCCTGAATGGCGGCCTGCACCTTCATCTTGAGTTCCTTGACGTGCTTGACGATCTTGCGCGAGAGCTCGACTTCGATGCCCTGCACGATACTGCACTTCAGCGTGGCCTTCTTGCCCACCCGCTCTGGCTTGTCGGCGGGCTTCAGTGACGCAAGGTCGATGCCACGTTTGGCCATCTTGTTGCGCAGCATGTCCAGCATCTGTTCGAGCTGGTAATCCGACTCGGCTGCCAAGGTCACGACGTTGTCCTTCAACTCGAAAGTGGCTTCCACTCCCCTGAAATCGAAGCGTGTGCTGATCTCGCGCGATGCCTGATCAACGGCGTTGGTGAGTTCGTGCAGATCGACTTCGGAGACGACGTCAAAGGTTGGCATGGTGGGGGCCTCGTGCGGTGATTCATTGAGGGTATTGATACAGGGAGCATTGCGGGTTTGCAAGCCTGTGGCGGGGTGGTGGGGTTCTCGCCGGGCTTGTTGGGGAGGATGGAGTTGCTGCGGAAACCTCTGCGGGTGCGGCCAACAAATGCCCCCAAAATCCCCAGCGAGCTCCAAATCACCGGGCAAAAAAAGGGCGGACACGGCGGTCCGCCCCTGCGTGAGAGCGAGGCTCAGAGCACCATCAGGCGAATGTCTGACAGCAGCTGGCCCAGCGTGGTGCAGAACATGCCGCCATCGACGCCGTTGACGGCGCGGTGGTCGTAGGCCAGCGAGAACGGCAGCATCGTGCGCGGCGCGAACTCCTTGCCGTTCCATACCGGTTTCACCGACGCGCGCGACACGCCGAGGATGGCGACTTCCGGCGCATTGATGATGGGCGTGAAGCCGAGGCCACCCTGGTTGCCGAGACTGGTCACGGTGAAGCAGGCGCCTTCCATGTCTTCACGTGACAGTTTGCGGTCCTTCGCCTTGGCGGCGAAATCCTGGATGTCCCTGGCGATTTCCCAGATTGATTTCCTGTCGGCATTCTTCACCACCGGCACCATGAGCCCGGCAGGCGTGGCCACGGCGACGCCGATGTGGACGTACTGCTTGCGGATGAGTTTGGTACCGGACGAATGCAGTGACACGTTGAACTGCGGATGCGCCACCAGTGCCTGCGCGCAGGCTTTGACGATGAAGGGCAGCGGCGTGAGCTTGAGGCCCTTCTTCTCAGCCAGCGCTTTCTGCGCCGCGCGGAATTGCTCGAGGTCCGTGATGTCGGCTTCATCGAACTGCGTGACGCGCGGCACGTTCAGCCAGGACTTCGTCATGTTGACCGCCGTGAGGCGATGCAGTTTGGACATCTCCACTTCTTCAACGGGACCAAACTTGCTGAAATCGATATCTTCCACCACGGGGATACCAGCTCCCCCTGCAGCAACCGCCGCAGGCGCAGTGCCACCCTGCAGGTTCGCCTTCACGTAGGCGTGCACATCTTCTTTCTGGATGCGTCCTTTGCTGCCGGTACCGGCAACCCGGGCGAGATCCACGCCAAGTTCACGCGCCAGCTTGCGTACGGCAGGGCCGGCATAAACATCGCTGCCAGGGCCGGCAGGGATCGGGGTGATGGGGGCGACCGGCGCAGCCTTGGGGGCAGCTGCTGGTGCAGCGGCAGGAGGCTCGGCACTTGCTGCAGCGACCGGCGCTACCGGCTGGGCTGCTGCAACGGGAGCCGCAACAGCAGCAACTTTGGTCTCAATGTCGGCAAGATGTGCGCCGGCCTTGACCTTGTCGCCCACCTTTACCTTGATGGCTTTGATGATGCCGGCGACCTGCGCCGGGACATCCATGGCAGCCTTGTCGGTTTCGAGCGTCACGAGCCCGCCCTCCTCGCCAACTTCATCACCCACTTTCGCAATGATGTCGATGACTTCGACAGCCTCGTCGGTACCAAGATCGGGAATATAGATGGCTTGCACGCTGGCAGTGCCTGCAGCAACCGGCACCGCTGCGTTGGCTGCTTCCGGTTTGGCTGCTTCCGGTTTGGCTGCGGCCTTGGGTGCTTCAGCCTTCGGTGCTTCCGCTTTGGCAGCTTCAACCTTGGGCGCTTCGGCTTTGGGCGCGGGTGCCGCAGCAGCAGCTGCAGTTTCCAATTCGATCAGTGCAGTGCCGGTCTTCACCGACGAACCCACCTGTACCAGCACACTCTTGACCACCCCGGCTTTCGGCGAGGGAATCTCCATGGCGGCTTTGTCGCTTTCGAGCACGACGAGGTTGTCGTTCTCACTGATGCTGTCACCGACCTTCACCAACAGCTCGATCACTTCCACCGAGTCGTCCGTGCCCAGATCCGGTACCTGAATTTTTTCAACAGCCACTTTCTTTACTCCTGAATCATTTCAGTCAGTTGTACGGCGGCCGTTTCAGACCAATACCGGATTGGTTTTCTCGGGATCAAGACCAAGGGTCTTGATCGCCTGGCTGACCACTGCAGGCTTCAGCGTGCCGGCTTTCACCAGTTCGTTCAGTGCAGCTACCGTGACGTACTTCCAGTTCACCTCGAAGAAGGTGCGCAGCTTTTCGCGGCTGTCGCTGCGGCCGAAACCATCGGTACCCAGCACCTTGTAGGGAGCGGGCACGTAGGCGCGGATCTGGTCGGAGTAGATCCTCATGTAGTCGGTGACAGCAATGACAGGGCCTTCCTGCTTCGCCAGCAGTTCGGTCACGTAGGGTACTTTGGCCTGCTTAGCTTCGGGATGCAGCATGTTCCAGCGCTCGGCGGCGTTACCGTCGCGCGCCAGCTCGTTCATGCTGGTGCAGCTGAACACATCGACGTTGAGTTTGTATTCCTTGCGCAGGTACTCGGCGGCACGACGCGCTTCACGCAGGATGGTGCCGCTGCCCAGCAGGCGCACGCGGCCGGC
Source organism: Pseudohongiellaceae bacterium (assembly GCA_044338855.1). GTDB lineage: Bacteria > Pseudomonadota > Gammaproteobacteria > Pseudomonadales > Pseudohongiellaceae > CAILUG01. The sequence goes on from JBIIWP010000008.1 coordinate 29,944, forward strand.
GGCCTTCGCTACCTTGTACTCCTTCGCATCGCCGTCTTCGAGCAGGTACATGCCCTTGATGATGCCGCCCTCGACGCCTGCCGGCATGTCGGGGTGCGTGTAGTTCTCATTCATCGTAGTGATGTAGTACCAGACGTTCTCGTCGTTGTCATACATGCGGCGCATGCCGTCCTGGATGATCACGGCAAGTTCATACGAATAGCTCGGATCGTAGCTCACGCAGTTCGGGATGGTGCCGGCCGCGAGATGGCTGTGGCCGTCCTCATGCTGCAGGCCTTCGCCATTCAGCGTGGTGCGGCCGGCGGTGGCCCCGATCAGGAAGCCGCGGGCACGGAGATCGCCGGCGGCCCAGCACAGGTCGCCCACGCGCTGGAAGCCGAACATCGAGTAGTAGATGTAGAACGGAATCAGCGGGTAGTTGTTGACGCTGTAGGAGGTAGCCGCGGAAATCCAGGAGCTCATGGCGCCGGCTTCGTTGATGCCTTCTTCCAGCAGCTGGCCCTTCACGTCTTCGCGGTAGTACATCACCTGGCCGCTGTCGGCCGGATCATAGAGCTGGCCCTTGGCGGAGTAGATGCCGATCTGGCGGAACATGCCTTCCATGCCGAAGGTGCGCGCTTCGTCCGGCACGATGGGTACGATGCGCTGGCCGATTTCCTTGTCCTTGACGAGGTTGGTCAGCAGGCGCACGAAGGCCATGGTGGTGGAGATTTCGCGATCGCCAGAGCCCTTGAGCTGGGCGTCGAAGGCCGACAGGGCAGGAATCTTCAGTTTCTCGGTTACGGCGCGGCGCTGTGGCAGGAAACCGCCCATACGCTCGCGTACCTTGCGCATGTACACCATCTCCGGGCTGTCGGCGGGGGGACGGTAGTAGGGGACTTCTTCGATTTTGTCGTCGGGAATGGGGATACCGAAGCGGTCGCGGAAGGCTTTGAGTTCATCGATGGCCAGCTTCTTGGCGCTGTGCGTGGAGTTGGCGCCCTCGGCCGAGGCAAAGGCATAACCCTTGATGGTCTTGGCCAGGATGACGGTGGGCTTGTCCTTGCAGTCCACGGCCTGCTTGTAGGCGGTATAGACTTTGTAGGGATCGTGACCACCGCGGTTCAGCTTCATCAGATCGTCGTCGCTGAGATGGTCAACCATCTTCAGCAGCTCGGGATACTTGCCGAAGAATTGCTTGCGGATGTAGGCACCACCGCGCGCCTGGTAGGTCTGGAACTCGCCATCCACCACCTCATCCATACGCTGCTGCAGGATGCCGTCCTTGTCCTTGGCGAACAGGGCGTCCCAGTGACGACCCCAGACCACCTTGATCACGTTCCAGCCGGCACCGCGGAAGATGCCTTCCAGTTCCTGGATGATCTTGCCATTGCCACGTACAGGACCGTCGAGGCGCTGCAGGTTGCAGTTGATGACGAAATTGAGGTTGCCGAGGCCTTCGCGGGCCGCGAGGCTGATGGCGCCGAGGGTTTCCGGCTCGTCGCACTCGCCGTCACCAAGGAAGGCCCAGATCTGGCGGTCGCCTTGCGGCACCTGGCCACGGTTATCGAGATACTTCAGCACGTGGGCCATGTATATGGCCTGCAAGGGGCCAAGGCCCATCGACACGGTAGGGAATTGCCAGTAGTCCGGCATCAGCCAGGGATGCGGATAGGATGAAAGGCCATCACCGTCCACTTCCTGGCGGAACTTGTCGAGCTGGGCCTCGCTCAGGCGACCTTCGAGGAAGGAGCGCGCATACATGCCGGGGGAGGCATGGCCCTGGAAATACACGAGGTCACCCAGAAAACCATCGCTGGGGCCGCGGAAGAAATAGTTGAAGCCCACGTCATAGAGCGTAGCGGAGGATGAGAAGGTGGAGATGTGGCCACCCAGGTCCAGACCCAGCTTGTTGGCGCGCATGACCATGGCCAGCGCATTCCAGCGCACGATGCCGCGGATGCTGCGTTCCATGTACAGGTCGCCGGGCAACGCCGGCTCTTCTGAGACAGGAATGGTGTTGCGATACGGGGTCGTCAGGGAATCCAGCGGGAGCTGCTGGCCGGATTCAGTGGCCTCGTTGACCAGGCATTTCAGCAGGAACTGGGCACGGTCCAGTCCATGGCTGCGGACGACGGAGGAGAAGGATTCCAGCCACTCCTGGGTTTCCAGGGGGTCGATGTCGCGGATGTTGGAGGCCATAACTCGATACTCTGTAAGGACTTGGCGGTGGTGTAGTTAAAATACAATGGCGCTGGATTCTACTCGAAGAAATGCGCGGATTCCAACCGCGGGGCGTCAAAATGTAGTTTCACTACAAAGAGTTACGCATGCCTCACCGCTTCTTTACAAAAACTACTGAATTTACAGGAGCCTGCTCTTGTAGTCGGATCAAGGGCACGAATCGTGCAGTGCATGCCCGGCCTATGCCTGAGCTGCAAGGGCCGACCGGTAGGCCTGCCAGTCGAAGCAGGGACCGGGGTCGGTCTTGCGCCCAGGCGCGATGTCGGAGTGCCCGGTGATGCGCTCCCGGGTGATCGCGGGATAGCAGGACAGCAGCGTTGCTGTGATACCTGTGAGCGTGCGGTACTGCTCTGGACTGAAGGGCAGCGTATCCGTGCCCTCCAGCTCAACGCCGATGGAGTATTCATTGCATTCCGCGCGGCCGTCGAAACTGGAACGGCCGGCGTGCCAGGCCTTGCGGTCGAAAGGTACATATTGCACCACGCTGCCGTCACGCCGGATCAACAGGTGTGACGACACTTGTAAATGGCAAATGCCGGCGAAATACGGATGCGCTGCCGGGTCGAGCATGTTACAGAACAACTCGTCGATGTGGGGGCCACCAAACTGCCCCGGCGGCAGGCTTATGTTGTGGATCACCAGCAAGCTGACGTCGACGGGGTCCGGCCGTGCGCTGCAATTGGGCGAAGGCACACGCAGCGCGCCATCCAGCCAGTGATTGGTGATGGTCCAGCCCACGCCTGCACTCCTGTGAATGAATCAGAAGCTCATGCTAGGCAAGTGCCCGGGCCGGCACAAGGACGGTGGGCAAATCCCTCCCGCCCGCCTGGGGACGCAAGGTTATAATGCCGGCCCTTCCCGCCTTGCCGGCCCACACCGGTACGGTGCCTTACCCGGACAGGCCTGAACCACGGACCATCGTATGAGCAAGCATCCCTTCCACGCCGACCTCCAGGAAAACGTGCGTATGGCGCTGGCTGAGGACATCGGCAGCGGCGATATCACTGCGCAGTTGGTCCCCGCCGACCGCTACGCCACTGCTATCGTGCTGTGCCGTGAGTCTGCGGTGATCTGCGGCAGCGCGTGGGTCGACGAAGTGTTCCGCCAGGTCGCTGCCGGAATCGAGGTGGAATGGTTCGTGCGAGACGGCACGCTGGTCGCCCCCGATACCCGCATCTTCAGCGTGCGGGGCCCTGCCCGGGCTCTACTCACCGCAGAGCGCGCGGCGCTGAATTTCCTGCAATTGTTGTCCGGCGTTGCCACCACGGCACGCCACTATGCCGACCAGGTGCGCCACACCCGGGTGCAGATACTGGATACCCGCAAGACCATTCCCGGCCTGCGTCTTGCGCAGAAATATGCAGTAACGACTGGCGGCTGCCACAACCACCGCATCGGGCTCTATGACGCCTACCTCATCAAGGAAAATCACATCAGTGCCTGTGGCGGCATTGCACAGGCAGTGGCGACGGCGCGCCGCCTGCATCCGGGGCGCCCGGTGGAAGTGGAGGTGGAAACCCTGATGGAACTGGAAGAGGCGCTACAGGCGCGCGCCGACATCGTGATGCTGGACAACTTCGATCTGGCGCTGACGCGTCAAGCCGTGGCGCTGAATGCAGGTCGCAGCAAGCTGGAGGCCAGTGGTGGTTTCAACGATGCGACGCTGGTAGCCGTGGCCGAAACCGGAGTGGACTACATCTCGGTGGGCGCGCTCACCAAGCATCTGCGCGCCACCGACTTCTCGATGCGGTTCGCTGCGTAATCGTAATCAGAGGCTTTCGATACGCACGTTGCGGAACTTAACGGTGCCGGCGCCGTACTGCAGCGAGATGGGGCCGCTGGCATAAGTGCTGTCGTGCAAATCCACTGTCTGCACGCCGTTGAGGATCACCACGAGGTGATCACCCCGGAAGGTGACGTCGTAGGTGTTCCACTGACCTGCAGTGTTGATTGCTTCCGTGGGCGCCGCGAAATGCACCACGCCACCGGTGCGATAGGTCTGGTCGGGACGCGTGTCGAAAATGTTCACTTCATAGGAGTTTACATCGGTGATGCTGTCGGGATCCGATGCACGCATAAAGATGCCGCTGTTGGCACCTTCACTGATCCAGAACTCGGCCTGGATGCGCACATCCGCGTAGCTTTCCGCCGTGACGAGATGCCCGTTGCCGCTGTCAGCCACGAACTCCCCGTTTTCGATGCGCCAATTGGCCGTTCCGATCTGGCGCCAGCCTTCGAAGCTGCCGGACATGTCCATGGTGTCATCGGCAGCCTGCAGCTGGCCCAGTGGCAACAGCAGCAGCAGGGTGGCGAACGTCTTGATCAGTTTGCTGGCTCGCATAGTATTTCCTCTCTTGAACTTGGTGAGTATGGATGGTGCCTGGTTGTTCATTCCGAATCCTTGTAGACCAGCGTGGTGACCTGCTCCGACACAAGGCCGATCAGGAACACAATGAGCGCGCTGGTGAACAGCAGCGCACTCCTATTGGTAAAGGTACGCAAGGTCAGGTAGGTGAACAGATAATAGCCCATGCCGAGGGTAAACAGTCCCGTTGCGATAGGCAGGAAAATCTTCAAGGGCGAGTAAAGCGTGCCGATCTTGAAGATGATCAGGAAAAAGCGCACGCCGTCCTTCACCAGGCTGATGTGACTCTTGCCTTCACGACGGCCCGCCTCGATCCCGATGTAGCCGACGGAAAAGCCGGCGCGGAAAAATGCCATCGTGATCGTGGTGGGATAGGAAAATCCGTTGGGCAGCAAATACAGGAACTGCAGGAACTTGCGGCGGTTGACCACCCGGAATCCCGAGGTCAGATCGAGGATCTGCCGGTTCGTGATCCAGCTGGCGAGGCGATTGTAAACCGTGTTGGCGACCAGCCGTCCCACACTGGCCTGCGTGGCGGAACTGCGGGCACCCACAACCATGTCAAAGCCCTGCGCATATTCATCCAGCAAGCGCTGCACGTCGGCAGGCTTGTGTTGGCCGTCACCGTCCATGAAAACGAGACGTTCGTGACTGGCGTGGCGGGCGCCGGTCTTGATGCTGGCGCCGTTACCCTTGCTGTAGCGATGGCTCACGACTTTGATGCCGTTGGCAGCGCAGACCTGCACTGTGTCGTCGGTGGAGCCATCGTCCACCACGATGATCTCAGCGGCCGGAAACTGCTGCCGCAACTCAGGCAGCAGCTTGACCAGATTGACGGCTTCATTTCTTGCCGGAAGGATGATCGAAATGGGCTCTGCTGCTGACACGTCTGCTGATCCTTGTCCGTTTTGGGAGGGCGGTCCCTATGTTACTTTAAAAGGGCCCTTTGTCAGCCAGATTAACCTAGCGAAATCCGGAAGTTACAGTAGACTTGAGGTGCCGGGTCGAGATCGCCCGCAACAGTGCCAAACCACCCTGTCAGTGCGACATCAAAAGCTGCAACAACGATGACAACTGAAGCCACCATAACAGGCCTTGCCCGCCGCCTCGTTTCAGACCGCTTGCTGGAGCAGGAGGCCGCCATTGCCGCCTGTAACAGCGCCGACCAGGACAGCACGCCACTGATCCGCCACCTGGTCAAGAATCGCCTTGTCGACAGCCATGCCATCGCCCGCGCCGCTTCCCAGGAGTTCGGGCTTCCGCTGCTGGATCTCAGCGTGTTCGAACCCGTCAACTTCCCGGCCAATCTGATCGACCCCAAGTTGATGCGCAAATACAACGCGTTGCCGCTGTTGCGCAAGGGCCATCGCCTGTTCCTGGGCGTGTCCGATCCTTCCGAACTGAATATCCTCAGCGAGATAAAGTTCCATACTGGTCTTAGCATCGATCTCGTCGTCGTTGAGGACGACAAGCTGAACGCCATCATCGACAACCTGTTGCGTGCCGGTGAAAAGGAGGAAAGCAACTTTTCCGACCTCGAGGCCATGGGCCTCGACGACATCGACATCGAGATCATCGAAGACAGACTCGACGTCGACGATGACGGCGACATGCAGGACGAGACGCCGATCGTACGCTTCGTCAACAAGGTGCTGTACGACGCGATCAAGCAGGGCGCCTCCGATATCCACATCGAGCCTTACGAAAAAATCTATCGCGTACGCTTCCGCCAGGACGGGATTCTGCGCGAGATTGCGCGCCCCCCGCTGAATATTGCCAATCGTATCTGCTCGCGCCTCAAGATCATGTCCAGCATGGACATCTCGGAGCGGCGCATTCCGCAGGATGGCCGCATCAAACTCAAGTTGTCGCGCACCAAATCGGTGGATTTCCGTGTCAACACGCTGCCCACGCTGTGGGGCGAAAAGATCGTGATGCGTATCCTGGACCCCAGCAGCGCCCAGCTTGGCATCGACGTGCTGGGGTATGAGCCGGTCCAGAAGCAGCAGTACCTCAATGCCCTGAACCAGCATCAGGGGCTGATCCTCGTCACCGGTCCTACCGGCTCGGGCAAGACGGTGTCGCTCTACACCGGCATCAACATCCTCAACACCAGGGAACGCAACATCTCCACGGCAGAAGACCCGGTGGAGATAAATCTGGAAGGCATCAACCAGGTGGCTGTGAACAACAAGGTGGGCCTCACCTTCGCCGTGGCGCTGCGCGCCTTCCTGCGCCAGGATCCGGATGTGGTGATGGTGGGCGAAATCCGCGACCTCGAAACGGCGGAGATCGCCATCAAGGCATCGCAGACCGGCCACCTGGTGTTGTCCACACTGCACACCAACAGTGCCCCCGAAACGCTCACGCGCCTGAAAAACATGGGTATCCCGGCCTACAATATTGCCACCTCGGTCACCCTGATCATCGCGCAACGCCTAGCGCGCCGCCTGTGCAGCCACTGCAAGAAGCCCTTGAAGCTGCCACCCAGGATCCTGTTGCAGGAAGGATTCAATGAAACCCAGATCCGCAACATGCAGCTGTTCGGGGCAGTAGGCTGCGAAAAGTGTCACGATGGCTACAAGGGGCGCGTGGGTATATATGAAGTCGTGCCCATCACCGATAAAATCAGCCGTGTGATCATGGACGGCGGCAGTTCCATACAGATCGCCGATATGGCGCGTGCTGAGGGATTCCGCGACCTGCGCACGTCGGCATTGGAGAAAGTGGCGCAAGGCCTGACCAGCCTGGCAGAAGTCAACAGGGTCACCTGAAAAAAACCGGATGGTGGCCGCACCCGTCGGCTCCTCAACCCGCAAGGTGCTGCAACATGGCAACAGCAAACGCTGCAAAACAGAACTCGTTCGTCTGGCAAGGCAAAGACGGCAAAGGCAACCCGCAAAAGGGTGAAGTGCAGGGCCAGAACATCGCGCTGGTAAAGGCCCAGTTGCGCAAGCAGGGCATCCGCAACCCGACCGTCAAGAAAAAGCCGAAGCCCTTGTTCGGGCCGAGCAAGCCCAAGATCAAGCCGATGGATATCGCGATCTTCACGCGCCAGTTGGCGACGATGATGAAGGCCGGCATACCGCTCGTGCAGTCCTTCGAGATCGTTGGCGATGGCCTGCAGAACCCCAGCATGCGCGAACTCGTCTACAACATCCGCGACGACGTCGCAGCAGGCAACAATTTTGCCGACTCAATCCGCAAGCATCCGCGCGAGTTTGATGAGCTTTTCTGCAACCTCGTGGGCGCCGGCGAGCAATCGGGCGCGCTCGAAACCATGCTCGACCGCCTCGCTACCTACAAGGAGAAGTCCGAAGCGCTGAAGTCAAAGATCAAGAAAGCCATGAACTACCCCTTGACCGTTGTCGCCATTGCCATCGTGGTCACAGGCATCCTGCTGGTAAAGGTGGTTCCGCAATTTGCTGCCACCTTTTCGAGTTTTGGCGCCGAACTGCCGATGGTGACGCAGTACGTGATGGCCATCTCCGATTTCGCAATCAAGTGGTGGCTGTGGGTCATTGTCGGCGTCATGGCTCTCGGTTGGTCCTTCAAGGAAGCCAAGCTGCGCTCGAAAAAGTTTGCGAATTCGGTCGAGCGGTTTTCGCTGAAGCTCCCGGTGTTCGGGGAGATCCTCGAAAAGTCGGCGATGGCCCGCTTCACGCGTACGCTGGCGACTACGTTTGCCGCAGGTGTGCCGCTGCCCGATGCACTCGTGTCCTGTGCCGGTGCCGCAGGCAACATCGTCTACAAAACGGCTCTCCTCAGGGTACGTGATGACGTAACAGCAGGCCTGCAATTGACGCCTTCGCTGCGCTCGCAGCAGATCTTCCCCATCATGATTCTGCAGATGGTGTCCATCGGCGAGGAATCCGGTGCTCTGGATGCCATGCTCGACAAGTGCGCCGTATTCTACGAAGCTGAAGTGGACAACGCCGTGGATGGCCTCACTGCAATGATGGAACCGATGATCATGGCAGTACTGGGCGTGCTGGTAGGTGGCCTCATGGTAGCCATGTACATGCCCATCTTCCAGATCGGTGCAGTCGTGTAAGATGCGCTCCCTGCAACAAAGCCGACAGGCCTGCGCCACATGATGTTTACCGAGTTCTTCGCCAGCTTCCCTCTGGTGCTGCTGCTGTTCACCCTCATCCTGGGCCTTGTCATCGGCAGCTTTCTCAACGTGGTGATCTACCGCTATCCGAAGATGATGGAGGCGGAGTGGCGCGAGCAGTGCCACGAGTTCCTTGAATTGCCAGCGCCGGATTCCTCCAAGCGCCACTTTGTCGTGTTCAACCTCGCCGCGCCGGGTTCGCATTGTCCGAATTGCAACCATGCCATTTCGGCGCTGGAAAACATCCCCGTGCTCAGCTGGCTGGTGCAGGGTGGCAAGTGCCGGCATTGCCGCGCGCCGATTTCGCTGCGCTATCCGGTCATCGAGCTGACTACCGGTCTGCTGTCGGTGCTGGTGGTCAGCTACTTCGGCTTCAGCTGGCTGTCGCTGGCATTGCTGGTATTCACCTGGATACTCATCACGCTGACCATGATCGACGTCGACCGGCAGCTGCTGCCAGACGACCTGACACTGCCACTGTTGTGGCTCGGCCTGCTCGTCAACAGCCTGGGCTTGCTGACAGACCTGGAGAGCGCCGTGTTCGGCGCCATGGGCGGTTACCTGACCCTTTGGTGCGTGTACTGGGGCTTCAAGCTGCTCACCGGCAAGGAAGGCATGGGCTACGGCGACTTCAAGCTGCTCGGTGCGCTCGGTGCGTGGTTGGGCTGGCAGTCGCTGCCACAGATCATCCTGCTGTCTTCGCTGGTCGGCGCCATCGTTGGCATCAGCATGATGCTGCTGCGCGGCCAGGGTCGCGACGTACCGATTCCATTCGGGCCCTACCTGGCCAGCGCCGGCTTCCTGTCGCTGCTGTGGGGCGAGCAGTTGAACCAGCTTTTCTTCGCTTTCATGGGCTGAGGCCCGCACGCATGACGCAAGACACTCCGCAGCGCCCCTATCTGGTCGGCCTCACCGGTGGCATTGGCAGCGGCAAGACCACTGTGACGCGCCTGCTCGCCGGCCTGGGTGCCGAGGTGATCGATGCCGACGTGATAAGCCGCGAACTGCTGGAACCCGGCTCCGACCTGCTGGAGGCCATCGCGGGACATTTCGGCAAGCAGCTGCTGCGCAATGGCGAACTCGATCGTGCGCGCCTGCGTGCGCTGGTTTTCAGCGACGAGGCAGCCCGACTCTGGCTGGAACAGCTGCTGCATCCGCGCATCCGGGCGGAAGTCATGCAACGCATCCAGCGCTCGCAACGCAGCTGGCTGGTGGTCACGGCCCCGCTGCTGCTGGAAAGTGGCACCTACGGATTCGTCGACAGCATAGTAGTGGTCGACATTCCGGAAGCCCTGCAGGTGTCCCGCACTGTGGCGCGAGATGCCGTATCTGAAGAGCAGGTACGTGCGATCATGGCAGTGCAGTTGCCGCGCGCTGAGCGCCTGAAGGCAGCGCACCATATCATCCACAATGACGGCGACGTGGTGGACCTGCGCGAGCAGGTTGCGCGCCTGTACCAACGCTTCGAGGAAACTGCCCGTGTCCGCCATCAAAGAAATACCCTGCCCTAACTGCCGCAAGCTGGTCGTCTGGAGCGAAGCATCGCCGTTCCGCCCTTTCTGCAGCAAGCGCTGCCAGATGGTCGACTTTGGTGATTGGGCGTCGGAGCGCCACCGCATCCCGATTGAGGAGTTCGACCTGTTCTCGGAAGACGCGGAGAAGGATGAAGTTGTTCCGCCAGACGCGGACCGTCACTGAGCTAGCGCGGGTAGCGTTGCAGCAAGGCTTGCACGATGGGCAGATTGGCCGCAGGAAACGTGTAATCGGCGAGATCGGCCAGAGCTACCCACGCCAGTTGCTGACCTTCACGGCCATGGGGCTCACCCGTGTGGCGCGTCACCAGCCACACATCGAGACATACCTGCTTGTCGCCGTAGTCGTGCTCCGTAACAAGAAAGGCTTCGCAGGCGAGTACGTCGAGATCCAGCTCTTCGCGCAACTCGCGCACCAGCGCGTCCTGCACAAGCTCGCCGGCTTCAACCTTGCCGCCGGGAAACTCCCACAGCCCGCCCTGGTGCTTGTCGCGCGGACGCAGGGCCAGCAACACCGAATCCTCGCCAAGAATCACGCCAGCCGCGACATGGATCGTGGAGTTGCCGCTCATCAGGTACGGTAGTCTGCGTTGATCGTCACGTAGTCGTGCGAGAAATCGCAGGTCCACACGGTTTCGGCGCAGCTGCCACGGCCAAGCTTCACGGTAATGGCAAACTCCGGCTGCTGCAGCACCGCCTGGCCGGCTGCCTCGGTATAGCCGGGCGCCCGTGCGCCATTGGTGACGATGCAGACCCGATCGAGGAATATTCCGATCCCGGAGACATCCAGCCCCGGGATTCCCGCGCGGCCGACCGCGGCAAGGATACGTCCCCAGTTTGGGTCGGAGGCGAACATCGCCGTCTTTACCAACGGCGATTCGGCCACGGCATAGGCCGCAGCGAGACATTCCACTTGGCTGGCACCGCCTTCAACGCGCACGGTCACGAATTTGGTGGCACCCTCACCATCACGGATGATGGCCTGGGCCAGCGTGATGCAGAGTTCCTGCAGTACAGTACGAAACTGCTGCTGCTCGCCAGCGGACAGTGCCGCAAAATCCACGCCGCTCTTGCCAGTGGCCGCCAGCATGCAGGCATCGTTGGTGGAGGTATCGCCATCCACCGTGACCCGATTGAAGCTGAGGTCCGCAGCCAGGCGCACTTCCTGCTGCGCAGCGGCAGTACTCATGCCCAGATCGGTAAACACATAGCCCAGCATGGTGGCCATGTTGGGCTTGATCATGCCGGCACCCTTGGTGATACCGGTAAGCGTAATGGTGCGGCCCTGCAGGTCCAGCTGGCGCGATGCCGCCTTGGGACGCGTATCGGTGGTCATGATGCCCCTTGCCACTTTCTCCCAGTCGTTGCCGGACAGCTCCAACAGCGCCTGTTGCGTTACGGCGCATACTTTTTCAGCAGGCAGCAACTCGCCGATCACGCCGGTGGAGAACGGCAGCACGGCGGCAACATCGCAGCCGGCATCGCGGGCCAGTTGCGCGCAGCACAGGCGCGCAGCCTGCATGCCCGGCGCGCCGGTACCGGCGTTGGCATTGCCGGTGTTGATCAGGAAGTAGCGCGGCTGGTGCTGTGCCAGATGTTCCCGGCATACGTGGACCGGTGCGGCACAGAAGGCGTTGGTGGTAAACACGCCTGCCGCGACGGAGCCCTCGGCCAACTCGAACAGTACCACGTCGAGACGTCCCGGCTTCTTGATGCCGGCAGAGACCGCCGCCATGCGCACACCCGCTACCGGATGCAAGGTTCCCAGATCACCGCTGCCCACCGCCATACGCCATACCCTCGCTGAATCACCAGGCCCGCCCGTACAGCCCCCGCCAAAGGGCTGCCGCGCAAAAAGGCGCGCATTTTAGTCCAGCTTGCCGTGGCATTGCTTGTATTTCTGGCCCGAACCACAGGGGCAAGGATCGTTCCGGCCCACCTTCGGCGCAGCACGGGTGACAGGCTCCCTGGTGGTGGCTGCAACCGCCTGCTCCTCATTACCAGGCATGGCACTGGCCGTGGCGCCCGCGGCATGCACAGACTGCTGGCGCACCCGCGCTTCTTCCTCGGCACGCTGCTTCTCGATGGCGTCCACTTCCTGTTCCTTGCGGATGCGCACGAGGCTCAGGAACTTGATGACTTCGCCCTGGATGTTGTTGAGCAGCTCCTCGAACAGGTTGTAGGCCTCGCGCTTGTACTCCTGCTTGGGATTCTTGCCGCCATAGCCGCGCAGGCCGATACCCTGGCGCAGGCTCTCCATCTGCGCGAGATGTTCCTTCCAGAACGTGTCGAGGATCTGCAGCGTGATCTGCTTCTCGAAGGCACGCATATTGGGGCCGATGTCGGCACACTTGTCTTTGTAGTCCTGCTCCACAGCATCGACTATGCGTTGGCGCAACGGCTCCTCGAACAGGTTCTTGTCCTGCAGCCATTCATGTATCGGCAACTTGATGCCGAACTCGGATGCAAGGCCCTGCTCGAGCCCGGCAATGTCCCAGGTCTCGTCCATGCTCTGCGGCGGGATGAAGTTGCTGATGTAGTCGTTGACCACGGTGATGCGCATGTCCTGGATGACCGGCGAGATATCTTCGGCTTCCATCAGTTCGTTACGGCGCTGGTAGATGATCTTGCGCTGTTCGTTCGCCACATCGTCGTACTCAAGCAGCTGCTTGCGGATGTCGAAGTTGCGGCCTTCCACCTTGCGCTGCGCCTTCTCGATGGAGTTGGTGACAATGCGGTGTTCGATGGCCTCGCCTTTTTCCATGCCGAGACGGCGCATCATGTTGGCGACTTTCTCTGACGCGAACAGACGCATGAGATTGTCTTCGAGTGACAGATAGAAGCGCGAGTATCCCGGGTCACCCTGCCGGCCGGCGCGACCGCGCAGCTGGTTGTCGATGCGGCGGGACTCGTGGCGTTCGGTACCGATGATATGCAGGCCGCCAGCGGCAAGCACCTGATCCTGACGCAGTTTCCAGTCGGCGCGGATCTGCTCGATCTTTTCTGCTGTGCGCTGCTCGGTCGCCAGCGCCGCTATCTCGGCTTCCCAACGACCACCCAGCACGATGTCGGTACCGCGACCGGCCATGTTGGTGGCAATCGTCACGGTACCGGGACGTCCGGCCTCGGCAATGATCTCGGCTTCCTGGGCATGGAACTTGGCGTTCAACACATTGTGCTTGATCTTTTCCTTGGTGAGGAACTTCGAGAGTATCTCCGAGGTTTCCACGCTGGCCGTACCCACCAGCACCGGTGCACCCTTGTCACGGAACTGCTTCACATCACGCAGGATGGATTCGAATTTTTCTTCGGTGCTGAGGAACACGAGGTCGTTGTCATCGATGCGCAACATGGGCTTGTTGGTGGGAATCACCACCACGTCGAGCCCGTATATCTGATGGAACTCATAGGCTTCGGTATCGGCAGTACCGGTCATGCCGGAAAGCTTTTCGTAGATACGGAAATAGTTCTGGAACGTGGTCGAGGCCAGGGTCTGGCTTTCGTTCTGGATCGGCACGCCTTCCTTTGCTTCGATGGCCTGATGCAGGCCTTCAGACAAGCGGCGGCCCGGCATGGTGCGACCGGTGTGCTCATCGATCAGCACGATCTGGTTGTCCTGCACGATGTACTCGACATCGCGGTGGAACAGGTAGTGCGCTTTCAGGGCGGACTGCAACTGATGCACCAGTGTCAGGTTCGTAGCGGAATACAGCGATTCGCCTTCACGCAGCAGACCGCGGCTTACCAGCAGCTTTTCCACCTTCTCGTGACCCGGGTCGGTCAGCTCTACTTGACGTACCTTTTCGTCCACGTAGAAATCGCAATCCGGTGCCTGGTACTCGGCCAACTGGCGCTCCAACTGGCTCAGCTCGGGCTTTTTCTCGCCCTTGTCCAACAGCGGCACCAGCGCGTTGATCTCGATGTAGCGCTTGGCATTGTTCTGCACTGCGCCGGAGATGATCAGGGGCGTACGCGCTTCGTCGATGAGAATGGAGTCGACCTCGTCCACGATGGCAAAGTGCAGGCCGCGCTGGAAGCGGTCCTGCAGGCGGAACGCCATGTTGTCGCGCAGGTAGTCGAAGCCGTATTCGTTGTTGGTACCGTAGGTGAGATCAGACTGGTAGGCAGCGCGCTTCTCGTTTGGGTCCTGGCCGGGCACTACCACGCCCACGCTGAGGCCGAGGAATTCATACAACGGACGCATCCAGTTGGCGTCGCGCCGTGCCAGGTAATCGTTCACGGTCACGAGGTGCACGCCCTTGCCGGCAAGGGCGTTGAGATAGGCTGGCAATGTCGCCACCAGAGTCTTGCCCTCACCAGTGCGCATTTCGGCAATCTTGCCTGAGTTGAGCACCATGCCGCCGATCATCTGCACGTCAAAATGGCGCATTTTCATCACCCGCACGCTGGCTTCGCGCACTACGGCGAACGCTTCAGGAAGCAGCTGGTCGAGGGTTTCCCTCTGGGCTACGCGCGACCGGAACTCGGTGGTCTTGGCCTGCAGTGCGCTGTCACTGAGCTTTTGCAGCTCGGGCTCGAAGGCATTGATGCGGGTGACGGTCTTGTTGAGCTTCTTGAGTTCACGCTGGTTTTTGCTACCGAAAATTCTGGCCAGGAACATAAAGGTGGATCCGAAATAAAACAGGGTTGGTTATACGAATTGGAGTCAAGCAGACGGGCACAGCAAGCGAATGTGGGGGCGAGGTTGCCCCACTGCAAGCTGAAGCTGCCCGGACAGGGCAGAAATCTCAGCGGATGGTGCTGTGGATGTAGGAAGCGGGGTCTACCACGCGGCCATTCTTGTGCACTTCGAAGTGCACGTGGGGACCAGTAGCGCGGCCGGAGGTTCCAGTCAGGGCAATGACCTGGCCCTTCTTGACGACGTCCCCAAGCTTGACCAGAGTGGCCTTGGCATGGGCGTATAGCGTTTCAAAACCGTTGCCATGGTCGACCTGCACCATGTTGCCGAAATCGGGCTTGTAACCAGAGAAAGTGACCACACCAGCTGCCATCGCCAGCACGTCTTCACCCTGCTTGCCGGTAGAAAAGTCGATGCCTTGGTGCATTGCCAGATTGCCGCTGAAGGGATCAAGGCGGCGACCGAACCCGGAGGAAATATAACCCTTGGCAACCGGGCGCCCGGAAACTTCGAATTCAGACAAGGTTTCGCGCTCGATCATGATTGAGTCGAGCAGATTGAGCTGTTGTTGGCGACTTTCTATCTGCCGCTCAAGCTCCTCAATTTCCCCCATAAAATCAGGGCTTTGCGCTTCAACCACAAGCGGGATCTCAGGACCGCCGAGGGAGGGCTCGCTGCCGAAATCGAATTCGCCGTCGTCGAGGCCGGTGACTTCGGTGAGGCGCTGGCCAAGGGCGTCGAGGCGAATCAGACGGGCTTGCAGGTTGGCGAGGCGGATAGTGAGGGCTTCAATGTGGGCGAGGGCTTCGTGCTTTACCCTGGCGAGGTCGGATTTCTGGTCCCGCAGGCTCTCCGCCATGGCTTGGGACGCTTCATCCTTGGCCAGTCGCGAGGTGCGAGTGTCGGCCAATTGGTAGCCGTAGTAGCCGAGGATGACCGGCAAGCCGAGGAGGCAAAATCCCAACGCGGCGCGCATCCAGCCCTTCAGGACTAAAGCCCGGGTCGCTCCGTGAGTTTCGTTGCAGATTATTATTTTCATCCGGTCTTCGGCTCTGTTTGTAGCCCTGGCATTTTTTCAGCCTTGGCAGCCGCCCCAGCCAAACGCCAGGAGCCGGGCGAAGATAGCAGACTTTTCCGTCAGGCTGCAAAAATCGGACGCATGTAGGAAATGGGGGCCTGGGACTCTTCCTCGAAGGTGACGATCTCCCAGCAGTCCTTGCTGGAAATAAGCTTGCGCAACAACAGGTTATTGAGAGCGTGGCCCGATTTGTAGCCACTGAACTCACCAATCAGGGTCTTGCCCAGCAGGTAGAGGTCGCCGATCGAATCGAGGATCTTGTGCTTCACGAACTCATCTTCGTAGCGCAGGCCATCCTCGTTGAGGACACGGTAGTCGCCCACGGCAACGGCGTTGTCCATGCTGGCGCCGAGAGCCAGGTTGCGCTGGCGCAGTTCCTCGAACTCGTGCATGAACCCGAAGGTACGGGCGCGGCTGACTTCCTTTACGAAGGAAGTGCTGGAGAAGTCGATGCAGGCTTCCTTGGTGTACTTGCGGTGTACCGGATGGTCGTACAGCAGGGTGTAACCAACCTTGAAGCCGTTGAATGGCTTGAGGCTCACATGCTTGTCACCCTGGGAGACAGACACTTCCTTGAGGATGCGGATGTAGCTCTTTGGTGCATCCTGCTCCTCGACTCCAGCAGACTGGATGAGAAACACGAAAGGACCGGCACTGCCGTCCATGATGGGGACTTCAGGTGCGCTGACGTCCACGTAGGCGTTGTCGATGCCGAGGCCTGACATCGCCGACATCAAGTGCTCGACTGTGGATATGCGCACGTCACCCTTCATGAGGGTGGAGGAAAGTGTGGTTTCGCCGACGTTTTCAGCCAACGCAGGAATACTGACAGGGATATCAAGGTCAACCCGGGTAAAGATGATGCCTGTATCGACCGGCGCCGGACGCAGGGTCAGGTAGACCTTCTTGCCCGTGTGGAGACCCACGCCAGTGGCCCTGATGCTGTTCTTGAGTGTGCGCTGTCTGATCATGGTATTCAGTACCCGTTGCGTGCTGTTCCGGCCTGCCTTTTTCGGGCACCCGCGGAACCAAGCGCAAAATTTTAACAAACCAACGCCACCTACCCCAAACACTATTTGCCGCTGATCCTGTCTGTTCAGGACAGATTCAGCACTTGCCCGCAGCCGGGGGCACGACTGCGGGCTTGTGTCATCGCCGCATCAGTCTGCCTGTCGGCGCAGGAAGGCCGGAATGTCCAGAAACTCCAGGTCTTCAGCACCTACAGCCTGGGCGTAGTGGTGCTGCGACTGGGGTTCCGGACGATTGGCCGACTGGCGGCGCGTCACGGCAGGCTTGTCCAGATTATGGTAATCCGTCTTGCGCGGTGCCATGCGGGGCGTGTTGTCCACCACCTTGGTCGGACGTTCCACCACCGTGGCCATTGCCGAGGCCAGGCCCGTGGCAACCACCGTGACGCTGATCTCGTCGCCCATTTCCGGATCAATCACGGTACCTACGATCACGGTGGCAGACTCGGACGCGAACTCGGAGATGGTGTTGCCCACCTGCGAGTATTCGCCCAGGGTCAGGGTTTCGTTGGCGGTGATGTTGACCAGGATGCCGCGAGCACCCTGCAGGTTCACGTCTTCCAGCAGCGGGCTGCGGATGGCGGCTTCGGCTGCTTCTACAGCGCGGTTCTCGCCAGTGGCGCGGCCGGTGCCCATCATCGCCATGCCCATTTCAGACATGACTGTGCGTACGTCGGCAAAGTCGACGTTGATGAGACCGTCGCGCGTGATGAGATCGGCGATACCTTTTACGGCGCCGAGCAGCACGTCATTGGCCTTGCCGAACGCATCCAGCAGCGAGGCGCCACTGCCGAGCACAGCCATCAGCTTCTCGTTGGGGATGGTGATCAGGGAGTCGACATGCTCGGACAGCTCGCGGATGCCCTGCTCTGCCACCGCCATGCGCTTGCGTCCTTCAAAGCCGAAAGGCTTGGTGACCACGGCAACGGTAAGGATGCCCATTTCGCGCGCAATCTCCGCCACTACCGGCGCCGCGCCGGTACCGGTACCACCGCCCATGCCAGCGGTGATGAACACCATGTCGGCACCATCGATGATTTCACGGATACGCTCGCGATCTTCCATGGCAGCCTGCCGGCCGACATCGGGATTGGCACCTGCACCCAGGCCCTTGGTGACATGCGAGCCCAGCTTGATGGTGGTTCGCGCACTGATCTTGTCGAGTGCCTGCGCGTCGGTATTGGCACAGATGAACTCAACGCCATCCACCGTGTTGAGGATCATGTGCTTGACGGCGTTGCCACCGCCGCCGCCCACGCCGATCACTTTGATCACAGCGCTTTGTGGCTTGTCTTCTACAATTTCAAAAAAACTCATGGTGTTGCCCCCTGTGGTGTGTCGTTGCTGCCTTGATACTGGTTTGCTGCCTTGTTGAACTTTTGGTCCTGTGTGCCCGATACGTCATGTTGTCAGAACGTATCAATCGTCCCTGAACAGGAATTTTTTCACTCTCTCCAGAATATTGATGCCTGGCTCTTTCAGCGGCGGCTGCCCTGCGCGCGCGTGCAGTTGTTTCATGCCGTACAGCAGCAGACCTACGCCAGTCGAGTAAGTCGGATTGCGCACGATGTCGGTTAGACCCGACACGTCATGCGGCATGCCAATACGCACTGGCATGTGGAAGATTTCTTCTGCCAGTTCCACCACACCTTCCATCTTGCTGGTGCCGCCGGTCAGCACCATGCCGGCCGCCAGCATGTCGGCGTAACCGCTATGGCGCAGTTCGGCCTGGATGAGGTGGAACAGTTCGTCGTAGCGTGGCTCGACGACATCCGCCAGTGCCTGGCGTGACAGCTCACGCGGCGCGCGGTCGCCTACGCCTGGGACCTTGATCATCTCGTCGGGGCTTGCCAGTTGCGCCAGCGCGCAGGCGTACTTGATCTTGAGCTCTTCGGCGTTGTCCGTCGGCGTGCGCAGTGCCATGGCAATGTCGTTGGTTACCTGGTCGCCGGCGATCGGGATCACACCGGTGTGGCGAATGGCGCCTTCGGTGAAGATGGCAATGTCCGTGGTCCCACCACCGATATCGACCATGCAAACACCGAGCTCTTTCTCGTCTTCCGTCAGTACCGAATAGCTCGACGCAAGCTGCTCAAGAATGATCTCGTCTACTTCGAGGCCACAGCGCTTGATGCATTTCTCGATGTTCTGATAGGCGTTCGTTGCACACGTGACGAGATGTACCTTGGCTTCGAGGCGGACACCCGACATGCCCAGCGGTTCCTTTACGCCTTCCTGTGAATCGATGATGTATTCCTGTGGCAGGATGTGCAGGATTTTCTGGTCTGCAGGAATAGCGACAGCCTGTGCTGCGTCAATAACCCGATCGATGTCGGCCGGGTATACCTCGCGGTCGCGGATGGCCACGATGCCATGAGAGTTGAGGCTGCGAATATGGCTGCCCGCGATACCTGCATAGACGGAATGGATACGGCAGCCTGCCATCAACTCAGCTTCTTCGACGGCACGCTGTATCGACTGCACAGTGGACTCGATGTTCACCACAGTGCCCTTCTTGAGACCACGCGAACGATGCCGGCCGATACCGATGATGCTGAGACCGCCATCTGCGTTTATCTCGCCCACAATGGCGACCACCTTGGACGTACCGATGTCCAGGCCTACGATCATGTTGCCACCGGAACTGTTAGCCATGCGTTTCATCCTGCCGGTTCTACCGGTCATGTGTTGTCTTCATCGCGCCACGAGCCCCTTGGAACTGTCGACGTCTTCTGGTGCAGGCTCTTCCTCACGGAAGGACACGGCCAGGCCGTTGCCATAGCGCAGATCAATACTGGCGAGCAGCGGCATGTTTGCCACTGAGTTGGACTCCAACAGCGTCACGAGACGACGCATGCGTTCCAGCACCTCGTCACGTCCTACCCGCACCTGCACGAGGTTGTCGCCCTGCGCCGTGTTGGTGAAAGTGATCGTCCACGCACCCCGCTCGTTCAACTCGAGGTCGCGCATGCGTACCCCCAGCGGGTACAGAAGCTGATTGAACTGCTGGTACTGCTGCATCACCATGTTCTCACTGCCGTCCGGTCCGCTCAGGTAAGGCAGCTGCATCTGTTCGGCGATGTCCTCCGGCTGGAAAACCCTTCCCTGCTGGTTCAGCAATTGGCCCTTGCCCCACCGCGCGATAGCCACTTCCTCCTCGATCCGGATGATCAGGCGATCCGGCCACTGGCGGCGCACGTCGGCGCGGCTTACCCATGGTTCGGCCTCGAGCTCCTGCTTCAACACGTCCAGATCCAGCGCCACCATGCTCGTCTCCACGAACTGGTTGACGGCCTCCTCCAGCTCGCTGCGGCTCAGGAAATGCAAGGCACCTTCAATCTGCACCATGCTGATTTTCTGGGTGTTCACCGTGATAAAGGCTTCCTTGATACCGAAGCCGATCAAGCCCGTCAGTATCAGTCCGAACACTGCCAGGAACACACGGCCAGCCGAAGCGAACCAGTTGTGGCGACCTGGCGGCGGCACGCGAACGCTGGCACCACGTCCACGCGGTGGGCGGTAATTGCCCACGATGCGGTCAGCCATGACGTCCGCTCCTGTCACAAGTGCTGGTATGCAGGATGCGCATGACCAGGGCATCGAAGTCGAGCCCGTGGGCCTTGGCCGCCATTGGCACCAGCGAATGGCTGGTCATGCCTGGTGCGGTGTTCACCTCGAGCAGCCAGAACTGACCCTTCTCATCCTGCATTGCGTCCACCCGTCCCCAGCCACTGCAGCCAAGCGCACGGTAGGCTTCCAGCGATATCTGTTGCAGCATCGTCGTTTCCGGCCTGGACAGTTCGGCCGGGCAAAGGTACTGCGTCTTCTCCGAGAGATACTTCGCTTCATAGTCATAGAACTTGTTCGGGCTTCTCAGCTCGATCACCGGCAGCACTTTCTCGTCCAGCAATCCCACGGTGAACTCGCGCCCACGGATCCATGATTCCGCCATCACGCGATGGTCGTACTGGCTGGCGCGCCGCCAGGCCTCCATCAGCTCACTGACGGTTTCGGCGCCGCCAATGCCGATACTGGAACCCTCGTTGACGGGCTTCACGAAACAGGGGCCGAGCTCACGCAGCACCTGGTAAAAATCGGTATCAGCGGTCAGCTCATGGAACGGCGGCGTGCTCAGGCCGATCCGCTGCCACACCAGTTTGCTGCGCTGCTTGTCCATCGCCAGTGCCGAGGCCAGAACGCCGCTGCCAGTGTAGGGCAAGCCCATCCACTCCAGCGCACCCTGCAACTTGCCATCTTCGCCGTCACGTCCATGCAGCATGATGAACACGCGCTCCACTTGTTCCGCGCGCAGTTTCTCCAGCAGTGACTTGTCGGCGTCGATACCGATGGCGTTGACGCCACTGCGCAGCAGCGCATCCAGGACAGCGCCACCGCTCAGCAGTGAGATGTCACGCTCGGAGGAGGTGCCACCCATCACGACGGCTACGCGGCCGTACTTTTCCGCTGCCAGCTGCTTATTCATCACCCAGCCCCTGCTCTGCCAACTGTTTGCACAACACGCCGATATTCCCGGCACCCTGCGTCACGAGGATGTCACCGTCCTGCAGCACCTCGTTCAGGATGTGCTTTATGTCTTCCGGCTTCTTCACCAACACGGGATCGATCTGGCCGCGCTGGCGGATGCTGCGGCACAGACTGCGGCTGTCGGCACCCTTGATCGGCTT
>JBIIWP010000187.1:0-2576 GCA_044338855.1 Pseudohongiellaceae bacterium
GGGCGATCAGCTTGTTGCCGTCCCAGAAACCGACAGTATCACCGTGCCAGGAGTGCGAACCGTTCATTTCCAGCAGGTCGGTATGTTCCTTGTTGATATAGGTGCGACGAATGCCGTTGGCAAAATCATTGATGAACCAGGACTGTTCAGGCAGGTTGATGAACTCGTGGTTGTAGGGCTCCAGCAGCCAGCGCGGCATGCCTGCCGGTTCGCAGTGCGTAAGACGGTCATAGCGCACCTGGCCTTCCTCCATCTGCTGGCGCCAACGCTCCTTGTACGCGACCTCGTAGGCTGGTGTCAGCACGCCTTCGCGCACCGTGCCGTTGGCAAGCCCACCGTCGATGAAGAGGTCCATGTGATTGTTGCCGGAGGTGTACCACAGGCCATCCCAGCGCGGGATCGTCGCCATGGTGTGGCGCGTGCCGCCATCAGCTTGATCGAGCAAGTACTGGTAGTGCTCGTCCGAGGTGGCGAATTCGCGGTCGGGGGGAATGGTAGCGAGGGGAGGACCGGTGACGGCGCCGATCTGGGCGAAGAGGCTGCTGCTGAACAGCAGCAGGGCGGTGCACACCGGCAAGATGCCGGACCAGCTCAGTTTCAGTGGCTTCAAGAGAATCCCTCGCGGAGTGCCCGTATTGTTGTTTTTGTGATGTCCACATCGAGGCAGGCCTTTGCCCCGTTTGCGGCAGCTTCTGCCTGCATCGAGCCTACCTTTGTCTGCTTCAGTCCGGCAAGCAGATGTTCAGTGATTGCCGCCGGCTATTCAGGAATAACCAACGCGGCTGTCTCTGCAGGGGCGTACCGTACAGTCCGGTTCTGCTGTGGCGTTATCCCGTAATTTCCTCGGAATTTCCAGATTCCGGCGCGATTGGCTCGGTACTTGTTCATGCTACGATCCTCGCACTTTTGATTCTTCCGGAATGCGGTATGAACAAGCTGCACAAATCCCTCACTCGCGCCTGCATCTTTCTGTCGCTGCTGTTTTTCATTGCAGCTGGCGCCGTTGCGCAGGAAGGCCATCCGATGTCCGGTAGCTGGGTGGGTGACTGGGCGCTCGGTGATGGCAAGCGCAATCGCGTGGTGGTGGTGCTGGAGTGGACCGGAGAGACGATCACTGGAGTGATCAATCCGGGGCCGGATGCAATCCCGGTGAAATCGGCCTCGGTGGATCCAACCGAGTGGCGCCTGCAGCTGCAAGCTGAAGGCCGCGACGCCCAGGGCCGCACGCTTGTCTACAGCATTGATGGCGTGATCGATAACCTGGGTACCTACAACCGCACGCTTTCCGGCAGCTGGAACGTAAATTCCGGGAAAGGCGATTTCAGCATTACGCGCCAGTAAAGCCAGCAGCTTCTGCCGCAGCCACGATCAACCGAAGAGCCTCAACCATGAACGACCGCAAGCAGCAACACTCCACACTGGCCCTGGCAGTCATGGTCGCGGCCATGTTGGCTACGCCGTTGGGGAGTGCGCACCATGTGCCGGCCGCAAAGTTCGATCCCGACAAGCCGATGACACTTGAGGGCAGTATCTCCAAGGTCGACTGGCTGAATCCGCATGTGCATTTGTTTGTGGAAGTGCGCAACGGCGACGCCACCAGCAGCTGGGCCGTGGAACTGGCCAGCACGCTCGACCTGCGCAGAAGTGGCTGGACCTCCGCCACCGTCAAACCCGGCGACACCATTACGGTCACCGGCACCGTTGCGCGTGACGGCAGCCGCCAGATATGGGGCGATGTCGTCACACTGGCATCCAGCGGCGAACGCATTTTTGCCGTGGTGCCGGAGCAGCCTCCGGTCTACGACGATCCGGATGCTCCCACGCCGCGCTGGCCCGACAACCAGCCGCGCCTTGGCGTGCCCCCGGGCCAGACGGGTGGCTACTGGGCTTTCCCCACCGAGACTGCGCTGATGGAGGATGGCTTCGAGGTTCCGGTCGACAGCTATGGCCTGTTGCAGGAACTTGCGGATGTGGACAAGGTCGCACCCTTCCAGCCCTGGGCGCGTGATCTCTACGAATACCGGCAGCGCACTTTCTTAAGGGACGATCCGATGTTCGTCGACTGCAAGACGCAGGCCGGCCCGCGCATTTTCCAGCGCCCGTATGGCGTGGTGCTGCTGGAAGAGCGCGAGCATCAACGCATCCGGAATTTCTGGGGCGACGGTAACCAGAACTGGCGCACCATCTTCCTCGACGGCCGGGAACAGACCGGCTTCCCCGAAGGCAACGGTGAAGACCCCTTGTACTGGGGGCACGCCGTAGGCCAGTGGGAAGGGGATACCCTGGTAATCGATACCAAGGGCTTCAACGACAAGTTCTGGTTCTCCAATGGCGGACTGCCGTATACCCCGCAATTGCATCTGGTGGAACGTTACACGCGCAGCAACCAGAATACCCTGCACTACGAGGTGAGCATCGACGACCCGGGCGCATACACCCGGCCCTGGACGGCAAGCTGGGATCTCAAGTGGGTGCCCAATGCCGAATTGCCCACCTATTACTGCCAGGACAACCGCCCTTGAAGCAACTTTCTGCCCTGGTGCCAGCGTTGTGGCTGCCCGGGTTCAACGACCGGA
>JBIIWP010000121.1:0-9063 GCA_044338855.1 Pseudohongiellaceae bacterium
GTTGATTGCCGCTTTCGTGCCCCGCCGCACTCCGTTACAGTGGGCGTCTCTCTTGCTTACTGCAGTAGTGGAGTACGTTGTGTCCATCCATGTAGCGCTCAACCATGTCACTGACTATCACTATGACCGGCTGGTGACGCTCGGTCCCCAGATCGTCAGGCTGCGTCCGGCTCCCCATTGTCGTACCCGTATTCTCAGCTATTCACTGCGCGTGGTGCCTGAACAGCACTTCATCAACTGGCAGCAGGATCCCCAGTCGAATTACATGGCGCGTCTGGTCTTTCCGGAAAAGACCCGCCGTTTCCGCATCGAAGTGGATCTGGTGGCGGAAATGAGCGTGCTGAACCCCTTCGATTTCTTCCTCGAGCCCAGTCACGAATTCTTCCCTTTCCAGTACGACGCAAAACAACGGGCAGAGTTGGGCATGTATCTCGAACGCGGCCCCTTGACGCCGCGCTTCGCCGATTATCTGGCCAAGACTCCGCGCGAACAGACGCCAACCATCGACTTCCTGGTGGCGCTGAACCAGCGCCTGATGGACGACATCAAGTACCTCATCCGCCTGGAGCCGGGGGTGCAGACCCCGGAAGATACACTTTCCAAGCGCTCTGGCTCCTGCCGTGACTCCGCCTGGCTGCTGGTGCAGCTGCTGCGCCATCTGGGGGTGGCGGCGCGCTTCGTGTCGGGGTACCTGATCCAGCTGGTGGCCGATGTAAAGGCGCTCGACGGTCCATCGGGCCCCGAGCAGGATTTCACCGATCTGCATGCCTGGTGCGAAGCGTACTTGCCTGGCGCCGGCTGGATAGGCTTCGATCCCACGTCCGGGCTGCTGGCTGGCGAAGGGCATATTCCGCTGGCCTGCACGGCAGAGCCGGGCGCGGCATCGCCGGTCAGTGGCGGCGTCGACAAATCGGAAGTGGAGTTCTCGCACCACATGCAGGTGCAGCGCGTATGGGAAGCGTCGCGTGTCACCAAACCGTATTCACGCGAACAATGGGCGGCGATGGATCAATTGGGCCATGTCATCGATCTGGACTTGCAGCGCCAGGATGTGCGGCTGACCCAGGGCGGCGAGCCCACCTTCGTCGCCATCGACAAGCGCGATGCGGCCGAGTGGAACACCACGGCGCTCGGCGAGCACAAGCGCCAACTCGGTGGCCGCCTGCTGAAGGACATCCGCCAGCACTACGCGCCCGCCGGTCTGCTGCATTATGGTCAGGGCAAGTGGTACCCGGGCGAGCAACTGCCACGCTGGTCGCTCAACGCCTTCTGGCGCAAGGATGGTGAACCGATGTGGCACGATCCGGCGCTGGTGGCCGACGAAACCCGGGATTACGGCGTGGATGAAAAGCGCGCCGCCGCGTTCATGGCCCGACTTGCCAAACAGCTGGGGCTTGATGCAAAGAATATTTTTCCGGCGTACGAAGACACCTGGTACTACCTCTGGCGGGAACGCCAGTTGCCCGCCAACGTCGATCCCTTCGATTCACGCCTGGAGGATCCGCTCGAACGCAAGCGCCTGCGGCAGGTATTCACACAGGGGTTGGACCAGGCTACCGGCCATGTCCTGCCGCTGAACCGCAAGGACGGTGCCTGGCACAGCGGTGCCTGGTTCCTGCGCGACGAGCGCTGCTACCTGCTGCCCGGCGATTCGCCGCTGGGGTATCGCCTGCCGCTCGATTCGCAGCCCTGGGTAAGCGACACCGACTATCCCTGGCAGCACCCGCATGACCACTTCCAGGAACTGTCGCCGCTGGGTCCTTACCTGCAGATCCGCCAGCCGCAGCGCCTGGACCCGGTTCATCAGCAACACCCGGCCACCCTGGCGGGCAGCAGCGCTGCGACTGCCGCAAGCAGCGCTCAGGCCAAGGGTCCGGGCTCCGCCGCGCGCGCCAACCTGAGCCGGGCGCCCGAGCCCTTCGAGTCTGCGGCCTGGATCACCCGGACGGCACTCTGCGCCGAGCCGCGCGAGGGGCGCCTCTATTTGTTCATGCCGCCGCTGAAGGCACTGGAAGATTATCTGCAGCTGGTGGCCGCCATTGAAACCGTGGCGGAGGCGGAAGCCCTGCCGGTCATCCTCGAAGGCTATGAGCCGCCGCGCGATCCGCGCCTCGAAGTGCTGCGCGTCACCCCGGACCCCGGCGTAATCGAAGTCAACGTGCAGCCGGTGTCGAGTTGGCCACAGCTCGTGGAGCAGACAAATTTCCTGTACGAAACTGCCCACCAGAACCGTCTCAGCACTGAAAAGTTCATGCTGGACGGGCGCCACACCGGTACCGGTGGCGGCAACCATTTCGTGCTAGGCGGCGCCACGCCGGCCGATTCCCCATTCCTGCGGCGCCCGGACCTGTTGACCAGCATGCTCGGCTACTGGATCAACCATCCATCGCTGTCCTATCTGTTCTCGGGCTTGTTCATCGGACCCACTTCGCAGGCGCCGCGCATCGACGAAGGCCGCCACGAATCCATCTACGAACTCGAAATCGCGTTCCGTGAACTGCAGCGCCTGCAGGCAAGCGGCAACCTGCAGCCCTGGCATGTGGATCGCGCCTTGCGCAACCTCTTGATCGACGTCACCGGCAACACGCATCGCAGCGAATTCTGCGTCGACAAGCTGTACTCGCCGGATTCGTCCAGTGGTCGACTGGGCTTGCTGGAATTGCGCGCCTTCGAGATGCCGCCCCATGCCGAGATGAGCCTGGCCCAGCAGATGCTGCTGCGGGCCTTGATCGCCCGCTTCTGGGAGCAGCCCTACCAGCCGCCGCGCCTGCAGCGCTGGGGTACCGAGCTGCACGACCGTTTCATGCTGGGCCACTTCGTGTGGGACGACTTCAGCGATGTGCTGGAAGAACTGCGCGTGGCCGGGTACGACTTCAAGCCGGAATGGTTCGCGCCGCATTTCGAATTCCGCTTCCCCAAGCTCGGCGATTTCTCCGCCCGCAACGTCGAGGTCGAGCTGCGCCTGGCCCTGGAGCCCTGGCATGTGATGGGAGAGGAGGGCGCACCCGGCGGCACGGTACGTTTCGTGGATGCCTCGGTCGAGCGCCTGCAAGTGAAAGTGCAGGGCCTGATCGATGCGCGACATGTACTGACTTGCAATGGCCGGCGCATTCCGTTGCAGCCGACCGGCAACGTCGGCGAGTTCGTCGGCGCGGTACGTTACCGTGCCTGGCAACCGTCTTCGTGCCTGCATCCCACCCTCGGGGTGCATGCACCGCTGACGATCGAACTGGCTGACAGCTGGATGCAGCGCTCGCTGGGTGGCTGCCAGTACCATGTGGCGCATCCGGGTGGTCGCAGTTACGACACCTTCCCGGTCAACAGCAACGAAGCCGATGCGCGCCGCCTCGCGCGTTTCTTCCGCCACGGCCACACGCCGGGGCCGCTGCAGATCGTCGAGGCGCCGCGCAATCCCAACTATCCCTTCACCCTTGATCTGCGCCGCTGAGCCATGCCCATCGACAGCTACGATGAAATGTTCAACCAGCCTGAACAGCCGCGCGGGCATTGGAAACCTGTGCATGCGGCCTTGCGCGACACCAGTCCGGATGAATTGAACCGGCGTATCCAGAGCGCCGAACGCCAGATCCGTGACAGTGGCATCACCTACAACGTCTATGACGATATCGGGGGCCAGGATCGCCACTGGGAGCTCGACGTGCTGCCGTTCATGATTGCGGCGGACGAATTTCGCGAACTGGAAGCCGGAGTCCAGCAACGGGCGCGCTTGATTGATGCCATCCTCTCCGACCTGTATGGCCCACAAGCCATGCTGCGCGAAGGCCTGCTGCCACCGGCACTGGTGTTCGGTCACAGCGGCTTCCTGCGCTCTGCCTGGGGCATGCAGCCGCCGGGTGGGCATTTCCTGCATCTTTATGCGGCAGATCTTACGCGCTCACCCGACGGTCGCTGGTGGGTAGTGGCGGATCGCACGCAAGCACCGTCGGGCAGCGGTTATGCGCTGGAAAACCGCCTGATTGTGTCGCGGGTATTTCCGGACCTGTTTCGCCAGCAGAACGTGCGCCACCTGGCGCAGTACTTTTCCACCTTGCGTGATTCCCTGATGTTGCATGCCCCCAAGGGTGACGGGCCCACGCTGGCAGTGGTGTGGACGCCCGGCCCCTGGAACGAAACCTACTTCGAGCACGCGCTGCTGGCGCGCTATCTCGGGTTTCCGCTGGTGGAGGGTGGAGATCTCGCCGTACTGAACAACAAGGTATGGCTCAAGACCATCGAGGGTCCGCGCCGTATCCACGCCATCATCCGGCGCCAGGACGACGTCTTCTGCGATCCGCTCGAATTGCGCGCTGATTCCACCCTGGGCTGTGCCGGCCTCATGGAAAGCGCGCGGCGCGGCCAGGTGCTGCTGGCCAACGCGCCGGGTACCGGTATCGTGGAGGGTGGCGCGCTGTTCGGATTCCTGCCGGCCCTGTGCGAGCGACTGCTCGGCGAGAGTTTGCTGCTGCCCAGCATCGCCACCTGGTGGTGTGGTGAATCGGCTGCGATGGAAGCAGCACTGGCGCGTGCCGACACGCTGGCGTTCAAGGCCGCCAACCGCGGCTGGGGACGCGAGGCCTGGCTCGGCGACGAGATGTCGCCGGCGGAGCTGGACGAATTGAAGCAGCGCGTGCGCCGGCAGCCAGAGCTTTATCTCGCACAGGAACTCGTGCAGATGTCCCAGGCGCCGATCCTCGATGCGAAGCAGGGCTACAAGGTGGCACAGCGTGGACTGGCGCTGCGCTTGCATGCCTGCATGAGCAGTGGTGGTCATTATGCAGTGATGCCCGGTGGTCTTACCCGGGTGTCGGGCGAAGCCGATGCGCGCATCGTGGCGATGCAGCGCGGCGGCAGTTCCAAGGATACCTGGGTGTTGCCGGATGGCCCCGAGGATTCCCAGTTTTCGTTGCTGCGCAGCACCCTTACCTCGGCTGACCTGATCAGTTCGAAAGCAATGCTGACCTCGCGTGGCGCCGAAACCAAGTACTGGTTCGGTCGCACCAGCGAACGCTGCGAGCACATTGCGCGCCTGCTGCGTGTGGCGCTGCATTCCGTGCTGCAGGAATCGGAAGACGGCTACAGTTGCCCTGTCGTCGATCTGGTGGATGACTACATCGTGGCGCCGGATGAGCGTTCCATCGACCGGCGTCTGCTGGATGCCGCCACGCTGGAAACCGAGGTGCTGGGACTGGCGGCCAACCTGCGCCGTCTGCAGCAGTACGCGTTCCAGTTGCGCAATCGCCTGTCGCTGGACCAGTGGAGCACCATCGCGCAGTTGCTGCGGCAGCCACAACTGAACCAGCAGGTTTCCCTGGCGGACGGACTGGCCTGGCTGGACCTGGTGATCGTCACCACCACCACCCTGTCCGGCTATGCGCTGGACAGCATGACCCGCAGCGTTGGCTTCCGCTTCCTTTCCATCGGCCGGCGCCTCGAACGGCTGGCGTTCATGACGCGTACCTTGCAGCACGCCTGTCGCCACGGGCGCGATGCCGGCCTCACCTGGTTGCTGGAGTTGTGCGATTCCGTAATCACCTACCGTTCGCGCTACATGTCGCAGCCCGAGTGGTTGCCGGTGATGGACCTGCTGCTGCTCGACGAAAGCAACCCGCGCTCGGTGCTGTTCCAGGCGCTGGGTATCTGCGAGTACCTGGGCAAGCTCGAAAGCATGCATGGCCCCTGCGGCCGGGAATTGCTGGAACCCGCGATAGCCTTGATCCGCGAGCTGGACATCGACACTGAATTCCACCCCGACAGTGAGCGTCTGCACGAGGCGCTGACCTTGCTGGCCAATGGCTGTTTTGCCCTGAATACCACGCTGCACACCCGCTTCTTCACGCATCCGCGCCTTACGCCCCGCAATGACCGCAAACTCGTGGGGTTGGCATGAAGCCTCTGGTGCCGGCAACCGGACATGAATATCAGGTCGTGCACGACACGGAGTACCGCTATGCCTATCAAGCCTCGATCGGCCAGCACTACTCCCATCTGACACCGCGCCACATGGCAAACCAGGAAGTGCTGTGGCATGCCCTGGAGTTCCAGCCGGCGCCGGATGAGGTCATCAAGAGCCGCGACTACTATGGCAATCACTGCCAGACCGTGCTGATCCAGCAAGCCCATGACTGCCTGCTGGTGAGGGCTGCTACCCTGGTGCGCATCACCGAACGGGTGCTGGCGCCGGCCCATGCCGCACAAGCCTGGGAACGTGCCTTGCAAGCGTCGGTCTTCGGGCAGGAGGCGCTGGAAATTTCCGACATGCGCCTGCCGTCACCGCTTACGCCCTTGCTGGACGAAACCCATGCGTATGCCAGTCGCTTCCTGACCCAGGGCCGGCCCTGGGTCGAAGCCTTGCTGGACCTCGCCTGCCACATCCAGAGCGAATTCATCTATGACCCCGAGGCAACGCAGGTCGACACCACGCTCGCGGAGATGCTGGCCATGCGCCGCGGCGTTTGCCAGGATTTCGCGCACCTGATGCTGAGCTGCCTGCGCAGCTACAAACTGCCGGCCCGCTACGTCAGCGGCTACCTGTTCAATGCACCCTTGCCCGGTGTGCCCAAGCTGGTTGGCAGTGATGCCTCGCATGCCTGGGTGGAGAGCTGGTTGCCGGGGCTTGGCTGGGTGGGTTTCGATCCCACCAACGGCAAGCTGGCCGACCATGAGTTCATCACCATCGGCTGGGGGCGCGACTACAGCGACATTGCGCCCTTGCGCGGTGTAGTGCTGGGCGGTGGCGACCACGAACTGGACGTGCGGGTGACGGTCAGCCGGATGGACGAAACCGGGTTGGCTGCTTATGCTTCACCTCAAACCCAACTGGATGAAACGGCATGAACAAATCCCCCGCAGCCGCCGGCAGCACGCCGCGCCAGACCGGCTTCCTCGGCTGGATCGAACGTACCGGCAATGCGCTGCCGGATCCTGTCTTCATCTTCCTGTGGCTGATGCTGGGGCTGGCCGTCATTTCCGTGTTGTGCGCCCTGCTCGGCGTGCAGGTGCAGCACCCGGTCCTCAAGGATGAGAGCGGCAACGCCGTGGTGATTGCCGCCACCAGCATCCTGTCGCCCGACGTGCTGCGGCGTCTGCTGGTGGAAATGCCCACGACCTTCGCCCACTTCCATCCGCTGGGCTATGTGCTGGTGGTGATGCTGGGTGCCGGTGTCGCCGAAAGCACCGGGCTTTTCGGTGCTGCCATGCGCGCGGCAGTGAAGCGTGCCCCGGCCTCGATGCTTACGCCGATGATCGCCTTTGTCGCCATGATGGGTAACCTCGCGGCCGATGCGGCCTATGTCGTATTGGTACCGCTGGCCGGCGTGCTGTATGCCGCTGCCGGGCGTCATCCGGTGGCCGGCATTGCGGCGGCCTTCGCCGGGGTTTCGGGCGGCTTCTCGGCCAACCTGCTGCCGGGCCAGCTCGATGCCTTGCTGTTCGGCATCACGCAGGCTGCCACTGCCACCCTCACCGATACCTGGGTCATGAACCTTGCCGGCAACTGGTTCTTCATTGCAGCCATGCTGTGCGTGTTCCTGCCGGTGATCTGGTACGTCACCGACCGCATCATCGAGCCGCGCCTCGGTCCCTGGACCGGCGCTACGACCTCAGCGCTTGAGGTAGTGCCGGAAGATTCCTCGCAGGAAGGTAGGGCACTGAAATGGGCCGGGCTTACCGGCCTGCTGATCGTTGGCCTGTGGCTGCTGCTGACCTTCGGCCCCGGCACGCCGCTGATGCAGGAAGGCGCCAACATGGTCATCCGCCTCACGCCGATGCTGCAGTCGCTGGTGGCGGGTTTCTTCATCCTGTTTCTTTCCATGGGCTGGGTCTATGGCGCGATCACCGGCAGCGTGAAGAACCACCGCGACATCGTCAGGATGATGAAAGAGTCGATGGGCCATCTGGCCTATTACCTCGTGCTGGCCTTTGCCGCTGCGCATTTCGTGGCCCTGTTCAACTGGACCAACCTCGGCCTTATCGTTGCGGTAAATGGTGCTGACCTGCTGCGCTCCTCCGGCCTGCCGGCCCCGGCGCTGCTGGGAGCCATCGTGCTGATGGCCGCCTTCGTCAACCTGCTGATCGGCTCGGCAAGCGCCAAGTGGGCACTGCTGGCCCCGGTACTGGTACCGATGCTGATGCTGCTGAACATCTCGCCCGAGATGAGCACGGCGGCCTACCGCGTGGGTGACGGTGCCACCAACATCATTACGCCGCTGATGGTATATTTTCCGCTGATCCTGACATTTGCCCAGCGCTGGGTGCCGGAGTTCGGCCTTGGCAGCCTTACCGCGACAATGCTGCCGTATTCCCTGGCCATCCTGCTGGTGGGCCTGAGCCTGACGATCGGCTGGGTAGCCCTGGACCTGCCGCCGGGCCCCGGCGCCACTGTGCATTACACGCTGCCAGCACCCTGAGGCCGGCAGATTTTCAACCGCAAGTACCACCTGAAGGGGGGCACGACCGATGGAAATCACGAAAAGCAAGTTGGTATTACCTGTACTGCTGTTGCTGGTCTCTTGCTCCAACACCAGCGGCATCGCAAGTGCCTGGACCCACGCCGGGTTGAGCGAGGCGCAACGTGAGCAGCAGGGCAAGCAGTGCCTGGAGCAGGCCACTGCAGCCGAAGACGAGTATTACGCAGGGAACACCAAGGGGGAGGCAAACGCGCTCTCGCCCTTCATCAACAATTTCAAGGTACGCCAGCGCAGCATGGCGGTGCGTAACGATTCCTTTGATGCGTGCATGCAGGCGGCGGGGTTTTCGCGGCAGCAATGACAGGGTCCCGGTCGTCGGCTGCCGGAAAAAGTGGAATGTCGGCCAATAAAAACAGAACAACAGGGGAGTCACCATGAACCAGTTCAGCCCTTCCAGATTCCAGCGCAGCTGCCTTGCCATGGTGCTGTCATTATCCGTGGCCAGCGTCGCGCTGGCAGCCGAGCCCGCGTCGGCACCATCACCACGCAATGCCGAAGGCCGCGTGCTGATCAGCAACGCGCCTGGCCAACCCACCGGGCTGTGGGTGCCTGATTACAGCAGTGGCATGCAGATGTTCAAGGTCGATGAGGTGGTATT
>JBIIWP010000188.1:0-2523 GCA_044338855.1 Pseudohongiellaceae bacterium
CGCCGCGAAGATATTGAGGCCTACGTGGAATTCGCCCGCAAACCACCCAAGACCTGGATTGGGTCCGGCAACCCACCGCGCTACATCAACAGCCAGGGACAACGCTTGCCCAATCCGGACTGGCGCCCTTACTCCCTATCCAATCCGGACCAGCCAGCGCAGGCCTACAGCCTGTCCCAGAGCGGCGTCCAGGCGATCTTTGCAGTCCTCAGCAGTTTCTTCAACTATTTGATTCAGGAAGACTATCTGGATTCAAACCCGGTGCTGCAGATACGCCAGAAAGGAAAGTTCGTCCGCAAGAGCCAGGCACCAAAGCCGATACGCCGGCTCTCTGGCTTG
Source organism: Pseudohongiellaceae bacterium (assembly GCA_044338855.1). Classification (GTDB taxonomy): domain Bacteria; phylum Pseudomonadota; class Gammaproteobacteria; order Pseudomonadales; family Pseudohongiellaceae; genus CAILUG01. The sequence continues at coordinate 340 of JBIIWP010000188.1, forward strand.
CAATGGAGTTATGTTATTGAAAGTGCAGGGAAAATGGCTGAAGAGCAGCCTCAGGTACACGAGCGCACTTTGTTCATCATGAATGCGCTTTTCGGCATGTACTTGCGTATATCAGAGCTGGTGGAAACTCCGCGGTGGACGCCCCGCATGGGCGATTTCGAACGAGATCTTGAGGGCAACTGGTGGTTTCGTACGGTCGGCAAAGGCAATAAGGAGCGCATCATCTCGGTCAGTGACAGCATGCTGGCAGCGCTCAAGCGCTTTCGCCAAAGCCGGGGTCTGAGTGAGCTGCCGGCGCCCGGCGAAGGCACGCCACTCATTCACAAGACGCGAGGCCAGGGCGGCATCACCAGTACCCGCCAGATCCGCGGCATCGTGCAACAATGTTTTGACAAGGCGGTCCACGCCCTGGAGAAAGATGGATTTTCCGAGGAAGCTGTGCAGCTTGGGGCGGCAACGGTGCACTGGTTGCGACATACTGGAATCTCGGAAGATGTAAAGTTCCGTCCGCGTGAGCATGTGCGCGACGATGCCGGCCATGGATCGAGTGCCATAACCGATCGTTATATTGATGTGCAATTGGGTGAACGGCATGCCTCTGCCAAGCGTAAGGTAATAAACCCGGATGAGCCGCTTGCCTAGTGGGCCGTAACTGACGCAAGACCGTGAAAAAAGTGCAATTTCCATACAAAACAAACATGAAGATCAGGTGAACTGCGACCAGAAATGCCCGATACTGGCGCCACCCGCGCCCGGACTGACCATTTCCAGTGATTTGATCAGGATTGAACCGGTTTGACCAAGAGCAACGAGTCGATGAGAGAAGCAGTAATGACCGAGGTACGAATCGTGGATGCACGGCAATATGGCGTCGCCAGAGCCAACAGCGTGCCGTTTTCACGCAACCCCTTCCGGAAAGCATTGCTCGGGCTGGGCATCATGGCTACCTGTGTGTCCGGTGCCCTTGCCCAGGAACCTGCTGCCAGCTACCTGCCTGCAGAGATCCCGCTCGATATGGATCGCATATACGAGGAGATGACCGCAGCTCCGGAGTACACGCGTATCACGCGCAGCATCGTTGAACAGTTGACCCGCAACCATTACGAGGACATCGACTTCGATGACGGTTTTTCCAGCACCATGCTGGACGGCTACCTGAAGTCCCTCGACGGCTCACGCTACTATTTCACCCAGACTGATATCGACGAATTCGAGCAGTACCGCCACCAACTCGACGACATGTTGCAGAAAGGCGACACCAGCGCTGGCTACCTGATCTTCAATCGTTATCAGAAGCGGCTTGAGGAGCGTCTGGTTTACTCGATCAGTCAGGTCGAAGACCCCGCCAACATGTTTGATTTCACGGTGGACGAATATATCGAGATCGACCGCTCCGAAGCTGCCTGGCCGGTCGATGAGGCTGAACTGCTGGACCTCTGGCGCAAGCAGGTAAAGAGCAGTGTGCTGAGTCTCAAACTGACCGACAAGACCATCGAGGAAGTGCGCGAACTGCTGAGCAAGCGTTTCCGCTCGCAACTGAGTCAGGTGCTGAAGACCAAGAGCCTCGACGTCTACCAGCGCTACATGGACGCCATGACCTTCAGTTTCGATCCGCACACGCAGTATTACGCCCCGCGTGCGGCCGAGAACTTCAACATGAGCATGCGCCTGTCGCTTGAAGGCATCGGCGCCGTGCTGACAACGGAAGACGAGTACACCAAGGTCGTCAGCATCGTGACCGGCGGTCCTGCAGACCTCGGCGGCGAGCTGCATCCCTCCGACAAGATCATGAGCGTGGCGCAAGGTGATGGTCCATTTGTGGACGTAATCGGCTGGCGTGTCGACGACGTGGTAGAACTCATCCGCGGTGAAAAAGGCTCCGTGGTCAAGCTCAACGTGATTCCGGCCAGTTCGAAAGCCGGCCTTGAAACCAGGACCATCAGCATTACGCGCGACACCGTGAAGCTGGAGGACAGTTCAGCCAAAAGCGAAATAGTCGAAGTGGAATACAACGGTTCCACCCACAAGATCGGCGTGATCGAGTTGCCGACCTTCTACGTCGACTTCGAAGCCCTGCAGCGCCGCGACCCTGATTATAAGAGTACTACGCGTGACGTACGTGACCTGCTCGAGAAGCTCAAGGCGGAAGGTGTGGAAGGTGTGGTGGTGGATTTGCGCCGCAAT
>JBIIWP010000035.1:0-26767 GCA_044338855.1 Pseudohongiellaceae bacterium
GCATGGACCAATTGCGTTACCACATGGCGTTGCTGGCCAAGCACCTCGACATCCAGATAGCGATGGCGGCGATTCCGGCCTTCAGCAACGGACTGAGCGCGATGCTGGTGGGCAACACAGAGCGCAAGGTCAATGGCGGGCTGCAGTCGCTGCAGATCTGCGCCAACTGCATCATGCCGCAGCTGATGTTCTACGGGAATTCACTGGTAAGCCATTACCCGAGCCACGCCGAAGGCTTCAACCAGAACATCAACAGCCAGGGCTACGGTTCGGCCAATCTGACGCGTCGTGCGGTCGAGATTTTCCAGCACTACATGGCAGTGGCACTGATCTTTGGCGTACAGGCCAGTGAACTGCGCACGAAATTGGCGCTGGGGCATTACGATGCACAAGCGGCGCTGTCGCCCTTGTCGCGCGATTTGTATCAGGCTGTATACAAGGTCATCGGCGTGGAGCCATCGGCCACCAAGGCGCTGATCTGGAACGACTACGAGCAGCAGATCGACCAGTACCTTGCCCGCATCGTGGCCGACCTGAAAGCTGATGGTGCGATCGTGCAGTCCATGCAACCCGTCCGTCAAACACTCCAATAAGTCACCACAGTTTGGTGTCAGGTGATTAACCTGGCCCTGCATTCTTCAGGACGAAAAAAAAGGCATTGCTTGCGGGCAACGCCTTTTTTGTTCTGGTCGGGATGGCGGATCAGTCGACGCGCAGGCTTTGGCCCGGGTGGATCATGTTGTCAGCCAGGCCATTAACACGCTTGATATGATCCACACTTTTCTTGAAGCGTAGCGCGATGGCGTACAGGTTGTCGCCGCGCTGTACCTTATAGCTCAGGCGGCCAGCTTCCACCACCGGGGCATCCATGATGTTGGTGGCCGAGTGGATGGTCAGCTCCTGATTCGGGAAAATCGCGGTGCCGTTGAGGTTGTTGTTGGCCTGGATGCTGGCTACCGATACGCCATAGCGCTGCGCGATGGTGCCGAGGGTATCACCCGACTGTACGCGGTAAACCGTGGGTACCAGGTTCATTACACCTTCCTCAGACTGCAGGGCCTCGAGGTTCAGGCTCACGGCCAGCAAGGGCTTCTCCGGCGTGGAGCCGCTCTGGTGTACCAGTGTGAATTCCTTGCCGAGCTCGATGGGCTTGAAGTGGGTAGAGCCGTAGGCAATGGACTGGCGCTGCGCACTGATCAATTCCACGCGGTCGAGGCTGCTTTTGCCGGGGATGTTCAGCTTCTGGTTGACGTTGATCAGGTGACCGTCGATGCCGTTGGCCAGTTGCAGTTCCTTCACGCTGACGCCATGCAGCTGTGCAATCTTGCCGAGCGTATCGCCGCCCTGGACTACGTATTGTCCACTGCCACTCACGGCAGCCGGGGCTTCCTGGCGGAAATTGCGAACGAACAGATCGTGGCTCCCAAGCGGAATCTTCAGATCGAAAGCCCCTTCGTCAGCAGGCAGCGTGGAGCGCAGCAACGAGGGATTGAGCTTGCGGATAGTCGGCAGGTCAGTACCCGCCAGACGCGCGGCGTCATCGAGCGACAGCATGCCTTCTACCTGCACCATGTCGTAGGCGAGTTCCTCGCCCAGGTCCTGCACCTCGATGCCATACATAGGGGGGTTGGAGATAAGCAGCGCGGTGGCGATGAACTTGGGCACGAACTCACGGGTTTCTTTCGGCAGGTGGTTGTAGACCTCCCAAAATGACGGCGGCTCTTCCATCGAGTAACCGGCGTTCTTGACGGCGCGCGTGATGCAGCGATAGCTGCAGTTGTAGCCGGCAACCGACAAGTGCCAGCGGCCGTTATAGTCTTTGTTCAATTTCTTCAGATGGCGGGCAGCGGCACGCGTGGCTTTCTCGGGATCCCGGCGCTCGTCTACCCACTCGTCTACGCGCAGGCCTTCACTGCGTGCCGTGATGGGCATGAATTGCCACATGCCTACGGCGCCAGCGCTGCTGCGCACGGTTGGATTCAGGCCGCTCTCGCCGATGGCCAGATACTTGAGCTCGTCGGGTACGCCTTCTTCCTCGAAAATCTGTTCGATCATGGGGAAGTAGATCTGGCTGCGCTCGGCCCAGGCGCGCAGCACACCGCGGTTGTTCTGCAGCAGGTTGTTGATGGTGCGCTCGACCACCCGATTGGGGGTCATCGGGATTGTGGTGGTGACCGGAGCTATTTCCAGAGGTTCGCCGGTAACGCCGGGCAGGGGCAATTCGCTGCGGCGGGCCGCTTCCTGGACCAGGGTTTCGAGCACGGCGGTGCGGCGACCGGTCTGTTCGACCGTCGTGGTTTGCACCTCTGCCTGCTCCAAAGGAGCGTTAGGGATGTTACTGCAGCCAGTAATGGCGAGTAAAATCAATGAGATGCCTGTGGCATAGGGACTTCTGAAACGCACAATAGTGTCTCTTATTGGTTCAGTGCCGGGGGCAATACCAAGGCATTATCCACAAAAGCTCCCAAATGTTAACCCCTTAAACGTCAGGGGCGAGGGGAGCGGGTGTCCCGCATTGCGGGATGGACGAGCTGGAATCTGGTGGCCCGGGCAGGGAATCCGTTCTGCTTGACCCTCAGAAACGGAAACCACGCCCAGCCCACCGGATTAGTTTCCCGGCCAAGCTGGAAGTTCCCGGCCCCTGGAAAAGTTTTGTCAATAAATCGCTTGCCAGGGGTCGGGGCTTTGGACAAGCCCTCAGGCGATGCTGATGACGACCTTGCCAAAGTGCGATTGGCCCTGCAGCCAGGCGTAGGCTTGTCGCGCGTCTTCCAGATGGAACACGCGATCGATGACCGGGTGGATGTCGTTCACTTCGATGGCGCGGTTCAGTTGGTCAAACATGGTCCGGTTGCCCACAAAGATGCCGTGCAAGCTGGCCTGCTTCAACATGAGGGTATGCGGGTTGGTGTCACCTTCGCGCGTCAGCACGCCGATAAGACCTACCTTGCCGCCCTGCGCCAGCGAGCGCATGGAGCGCGCCAATGTGCCGGCACCGCCTACTTCCACCACGCAGTCAGCACCTCGACCGCCCGTCAGCTTCATCACCTCTTTGTCCCACTCCGGATTGTCCTTGTAGTTGATCATGAGGTCGGCACCGAGCTTTTGCGCCTTGGCCAGTTTGTCGGCGCTGGACGACGTGATGATCACGCGCGCGCCTGCCGCCTTTGCCAGCAGCAAGGCCTGCAGCGAAACACCGCCGGTGCCCAGCAGCAGTACCGTGTCACCGGCCTTCACCGGGCGACCGGCCACCATCAGGGCATGCCAGGCGGTAAGGCCGGCACAGGGCAGGGTGGCTGCTTCGGCATAGCTCAGGTTGGCCGGGATGTGCACGGCGTCCTGTTGGTTGAACACAACATACTCGGCCAGCACGCCATCCACGCCGATGGCGCCCAGCGCTGCTGTGGCCATGGGATTGGGTAGTGTGTCGATGCAGTTGCGGAAAAAAGTGCCGGCCACGCGATCGCCCACCTTGAAGCGGGTCACACCGCCGCCGATGGCGACTACCTCCCCCGCACCATCAGAAAGCGCCACGATGTCGCGCGGCACCGGGCCGCCGATGTACGCGCCCATCGGCACGGCAAGGTCGCGGTAGTTCAATGCGGCTGCCTTCATCGCCACGAGGATCTCCCCGGGACCGGCTGCCGGCGTGTCAAGTTCTGTCGGAACCAACCCGTCCATGGAGGTGCTGCCTGCCTTGATCATGAATGCTTTCATTGCTCTTCTCTTGCTTTGGGGTCAGTGGGAAAACTGCCGCGATGATAGCACCGCAGGCGCCCGGTTCGCGCGATGGCCGGGCCAGGCTCCGCAGGTCGCTGTGCTATGATGCGCGACCTTTTTTGGCAGCCCGTTGTTGGCGTTACCTGCATGATAGTCCTTGGCATTGAAACCTCCTGCGACGAGACCGGCATCGCGCTGTACGACAGCGAGCGAGGGCTGCTTGCCGATGCCTTGTACAGCCAGATTGCACTGCACCAGAAATACGGTGGCGTGGTGCCCGAGCTGGCCTCGCGCGATCACATTCGCAAGACCCTGCCCCTGATAAAAGAAGTGCTCGACAAGGCCGGCTGCGGCCTCGATGCCATCGAGGGTATTGCCTATACCGCGGGCCCCGGCCTCGCCGGCGCGCTGCTGGTGGGTGCCGCGATAGGCCGCTCGCTGGGCATGACGCTGGATGTACCGACCATCGGTGTTCACCACATGGAAGGCCACCTGCTGGCACCCATGCTGGAGCAAGATGGTCCGGAGTTTCCCATCGTTGCACTGTTGGTGTCCGGTGGCCACACGCAGCTGGTCACGGTACAGGGCATCGGTCAGTATCAGGTGATCGGTGAGTCGGTGGACGATGCCGCCGGCGAAGCCTTCGACAAGGTGGCCAAAATGCTGGGACTGCCTTACCCGGGCGGTCCGCACGTGGCCGCACTGGCGCAAGCCGGCACGCCGGGTCGCTTCGAGTTTCCGCGCCCGATGACCAACCGTCCCGGCCTCGACTTCAGTTTCAGTGGTCTGAAGACCAGTGTACTTACCAACATTCAAAAGCACACGGTAGCTGACCACCTCAGCGAACAGGACCGTGCCGACATTGCGCACGCCTTCCAGGAAGCCGTGGTCGCCACGATGGTGATCAAGTGCCGCCGTGCCTTCCGCCAGACCGGTCTCAAGACCCTGGTAATCGCCGGCGGTGTCAGTGCCAACACGCGCCTGCGTGAAGAGCTGGGCTTGATGGCGGACGAGGAGAACGGGCGTCTTTATTACCCGGCCTTGCGCTACTGCTCGGATAATGGTGCGATGATCGCCTACGCCGGTTGCCAGCGTCTGCTGGCCGGACAGCAGGACGATCTCGCCATCCTCGCGAGGCCGCGTTGGAACCTCGAAACGCTACCGGCCCTCTAACCCTTCTTGTACAGCTACTCAGAGCAGAACCCCATGGATATCGTTTACATCAGAGGCCTCGAGGTCAAAACCGTCATCGGCGTGTACGACTGGGAGCGCGAGATCAAGCAGCCCATCAGCGTTGATCTGGACATGGCCACGGACATCACCAAGGCCGCCGCCACTGACGCGCATGAGTACGTGTTGGACTACAAGACCGTGTGCGTACGCGTAGCGGAGTTCATCGAGGGCAGCGATCTCAAGCTGCTCGAAGCAATGGCCGAGGAGATCGCCAAACTGGTGCAGCACGAATTCCGCGTACCCTGGGTGCGCGTAAAGATCAGCAAGCCGGCCGCGATTACCGGTGCCAAAGATGTTGGTGTCATCATCGAACGCGGCAACCGCACCCTGGGAGAAGTATTCTAGTGGTGTGGGTCACGCTCGGACTGGGCAGCAATCTTGATGCCGAATCCAACCTGCACACCTGTCTTGATGCCCTGTTGCTGCAGTTTCGCGACATGAAGCTGTCGAATGTATTCGAAAGTGCCGCAGCGCAGTCGGGCGAGGGCACCTATCTCAACATGGCGGTCGGCTTCGATACCGACCTGCCGCTGGCCGAGTTGCAAGTGCTTCTGAAGAAGCTGGAAGCGAAGCAGGGGCGCAACGCCGAGGCCAAGGCTGCCGGCAAGGTAAGTCTCGATATCGACATCCTCACCTATGGCAACCAGCAGGGCACCGTTGCCGGGCTTACCTTGCCGCGCCCGCAGGTGCTTACCGATGCCTACGTATTGTGGCCGCTGTCGCAGGTCGCCTCCCAGCTGCGGTATCCGGTGACCGGAGAGACCTATGCCGGACTGTGGAAGGCCTTTGCGGGTGATCGCACTGCCATCCGCCCCGTCGATTTCACCTGGCATGGCCGGCGCCTGTCGTCGGCAAAGTAAGACTGTCGCGGCGGCGCTGCCCTGTCCCGAAAACTGTGCCCCCCGGCCCGCTTCCTGTGGCAGACTTGGCCACGAACGGCAGTCATGCTGCTGACGACGAACGTCCAGCGAGGCTGCTGCGACCAGTAAGGCCGGTAAGCCCGGTAAGGAGAGTTACATGCTGAAGCCAACGTTGCCCCCTGCAGGTTTTCGCACCCTCGTGTCCGTTTGCCTGTCGGGCCTGGTGCTGGTCGGTTGTTCCGATGCTCCGCAGGACGGCGCGCCTGCCGCCCCTGCTGATCAGACGGCCGCAGCCCCCGCGGTCGATGCAGCACAGGCTTGCACTGCACTTGCCGGGCTGAAGATCGCCGCCAGCGACATTGGTCTGCCCACGACGGGCGCTACTGTCGTCTCGGTCGAACTGGTTGCCGCCGTTGCCGAGGGCAATGCCAATGGCGAGTACTGCAAAGTGCTCGGTGCGATTCATCCCGTGGACTACACCGCGCCCGACATCAATTTCGAAGTGAATCTCCCGAGCAGCTGGAACGGCAAGACGCTGCAGTTCGGTGGCGGTGGCCTCAATGGCTCGCTGGTCAGCGGCCTTGGCCGCTATGTGAAGCAGCCTGACAGCGAAACGACGCCACTGGCGCGCGGCTATGTCACGCTGGGTTCCGATTCCGGGCATCAGAGTGGCGGCGGTTTCGACGGCACCTTTTACCTCAACGAAGAAGCGCTGATGAACTTCGGTCACATGCAGATCAAGAAGACGCATGATGTGGCGCAGTGGCTGGTCATGCAGCGTTATGGACAAGCGCCGCAGTACGACTATTTCATGGGCGGTTCGCAAGGTGGCCACGAGGGCTTCGACGCTGTGCAGCGCTTCCCGGACGATTACGACGGCGTGGTGGCGGGCTATCCCGCGCACAACGTCATCATGCTGCACCTGTCGGCGCTGAACTATGCGCGCGCGCTGGCCGCAAATGATGGGGCCGGCTGGCTCAGCCCTGACGAGATCAGCTATTTCACCGGCGTGGTATACGAGCGCTGCGATGCGCTGGACGGTGCGGCCGACGGCATCATCAGCAACGTGCAGGCCTGTGCCGCAACGAATGCATCTTTGAAAGAGAAGAACGGCGACAACCCCGTGCGCTGTGCCTTCGGCATGGACACCGGCAGCGACTGTCTGTCCGATGCGCAGATCGACGCGCTGAACGTGATGGACATGCCCTATGACCTCGGCTTCAGCCTGTTCAATGATGACGAGCGCAACAGCATCTTTCCGAAATGGGCAGCCTTCGAAGGTTCTACCTTCGTGGACGGCGGTGCCTCCAATCTTGGTGTGGAAGGCCCCGAAACAGCGCTGCAACGCGCTCCTGGCGTTGCCACCAACGGCCTCGCCGTGGCGAAGGATCTCACGCTGGACGTAATGAATGATTTCGATCCGAAGCGCTATGCCGGCCGTCTCATCGAGCTGGCGTCAAAGATGAGCGCCAACAGCGTGGCTATCGACAGCTACCGCGACCAGGGCGGCAAACTGATCTTCTTCCACGGCACCGTGGATGATTTCATCCCGATCTACAGCTCCATCCAGTATTACGAGCGGCTGCTGCAGCGCTACGGTCAGGATGGTGCGGATTCTTTCGTCCGCTTCTACACCGTACCAGGCATGGGTCATGTGACTGGCGTGTTCAATGCGCGCATCGCCTCGCTGGAAGCACTGGAAGCCTGGGTGGAACGCGGTGAAGCTCCCGGCGAGCTTGTGGCTATCGATGCGCACCAGGCCACGGCGGGCCGCACGCGGCCTGTTTGCCTCTATCCGGCCTGGCCGCGCCACAATGGTCAAGGCGACATCAATCTCGCCGCCAGTTTTGCATGCGTCACCGAATGAAACGAGGTTGTCCGTGGAATTGAAAGTATTGCTCACCGTATTCGCCACCGTGTTCGTCGCTGAGCTGGGTGACAAGACCCAGCTCGCCACGATGCTGTTCGCCTCCGACAAGGATGTGAGCAAGTGGGTGGTATTTGCGGGCGCATCTCTCGCACTCATTGCCACATCTGCCCTGGGCGTGCTGGCGGGCGGCCTCGTCAGCGGCCTGGTGACACCGCGCCAGCTGCAATTGGTGGCTGGCACCGGCTTCATCACCATCGGCCTGTGGACGCTGGTGAAATCCTGATTATCGTTGCAACCGAGGAGTTATCATGTTTGCCAAACGCATGCTGTTGTCTGCCGTGGTGTTGGGGCTGTTTTCTGCGTGTTCCAATGACACGCCGGAGGAGCAGGCAGTGGTCGATGCTCCTGCAGGGGATGTTGCCGTGAATGCCGTCGAGAATCCGTTCTTTGCACCCAGCGAACTGGAGCTACAGTTCCCGCGCTTTGATCTCATCCGCAACGAACATTACCTCCCGGCATTCGAGCGCGGCATGCAGGAGCAACTGGCGGAGATTGGCGAGATCACGACGCAGACCGCGGAGCCAAGCTTCGCCAATACGCTGGTGCCGCTGGAAATCTCCGGACAAATGTTGAGCCGTGTGCTTACGGTTTTCTTCGCACTCAGCTCAGCGCATACCAACGACGGCATCCAGGAACTCGAGGTGGAAATTTCGCCGCGCTTGTCGGCACACCGCGACAGCATCCTGCTGGACTCCACCTTGTTTGCGCGCGTGAAGGCCGTTTATGACGTCCGCGACACGCTGGGGCTTGATCCAGAATCCTTGCGTCTGGTCGAAGAAACCTACAAGGACTTCGTGCTGTCCGGAGCCCAACTGGACGAGCAGCAGAAGGAGCGCCTGAAGGCCATCAATGCAGAACTCGCTGAGCTGGAGACGCGCTTCGACCAGAATGTACTGGCCGAAGTGAATGCCAGCGCCGTGATCGTGGACAGCCGTGAAGAACTCGGCGGCCTCAGCGATGCCGAGATCCAGACTGCTGCCGATGCTGCTGCCGCGCGTGACCTGCCGGGCAAGTTCGTGCTGCCGCTGCTGAACACGAGTGGCCAGCCACTGCTGACCACACTGGAGAATCGCGCGCTGCGCCAGCGCATCATGGAAACCTCGCTGGTACGCGGCAGCCGTGGCAATGAATTCGACAACCGCGACGTGCTGAGCCGCACCATCCGCCTGCGTGCCGAGCGTGCCCAGCTGCTGGGCTATCCCAGTCATGCCGCCGTGCAGCTGGCCAAGCAGACTGCACAGACTGTGGAGGCTGTGCAGGAGCGTCTGGCTGACCTTATTCCTCGTGCCGTGGCCAATGCCGAGCGCGAAGCAGCCGAGTTGCAGGCACAACTGCAGGCAGAGGGTGTGGACTTCCAGTTGGCGGCGTGGGATTGGGCCTACTATGCCGAGAAAGTGCGCCAGCAGAAATTCAGCTTCGATGAGTCGCAGCTGAAGCCGTTTTTCGAGCTCGACAACGTGCTACAGAAGGGCGTGTTCTTTGCTGCCAACCAGATCTACGGCATCAGCTTCAGGGAGCGCGCCGACCTGCCCGTGTACGAGGACAGCGTGCGGGTGTTCGAGGTGCTCGAAGCGGACGGCAGTACGCTCGCCTTCTTCCTGTTCGATCCCTATGCACGGTCCAGCAAACGCGGCGGTGCGTGGATGAATGATTATGTGGCGCAGTCTGCCTTGATGGAGACGCAGCCAATCGTTGCCAACCACCAGAACGTGCCAAAGCCGCCTGCCGGCGAGCCTACGCTGCTGACCTTTGACGAGGTCACCACGATGTTCCACGAGTTCGGCCATGCGCTGCACGGCATGTTCTCGAATGTTACCTACCCCAGCTTCTCGGGTACCAATGTGCCGCGTGACTTCGTGGAGTATCCCTCGCAGGTCAACGAGATGTGGTCCACCTGGCCCGAGGTCCTGAAGAACTATGCTGTGCACTATCAGAGCGGCGAACCGATGCCGACCGAGTTGCTCGACAAGGTGCTGGCTTCGCAGAAGTATGGCCAGGGCTTTGCCACCAGCGAGTATTTGATGGCGGCGTTAATCGACATGGCGCTGCACGTGCTGCCGCCCGAGCAGGTCCCGGATGCCGAAGCCCTGCTGCAGTTCGAAGCGGATGCCCTGACTGCTGCCGGTGCCAACATGGACATGCTGCCGCCGCGTTATCGCTATACCTATTTTTCGCACATCATGGGCGGATATTCGGCAGGCTACTACTCCTACATCTGGAGTGAGGTGCTGGATGCCGACACAGTGGACTGGTTCAAGGAGAGCGGCGGCATGACACGCGCCAACGGCCAGCACTTCCGCGACACCCTGCTGTCGCGCGGCGGCAGTGCCGAAGCGTTGAGCCTGTTCCGGGACTTCCGCGGCCGTGACGCAAGTGTCGAGCCCCTGCTGGAACGTCGCGGCCTCATCGACGCCACCCCGTAGGGGCGGGCCCCCGCCCTTACGGCGTAGCGAGGGCGGCGCCGCCGTCGACGCGGATGATCTGGCCGGTGAGGTAGGTGGCATCGCGAATCAGGAACAGCGCCGCGTGCGTGATGTCCTCTACGCTGCCCATGCGCAGCAAGGCTGTGTGCTGCACGGCGTTCGCTTTCTCGGCTTCACTCAGCTCGTCGTAATCCGGCCAAAGGATAATGCCGGGCGAGATGCCGTTCACGCGCACGACCGGTGCCAGTTCTTTGGCCAGCGAACGCGTCATGTTGGCCAGCGCTGCCTTGGCCATCGCATACGGCGAAAAATGCGACAGCCCATGCATGGCCGTGCTGTCCACGATGTTAACGATACAACCCCCGCTGGCACGCAGTGCTGCCTCCAGCTCCTTGCACAGGAACAGGGGTGCCTTGGCATTGCTGCGCATAAGGTTGATCCAGTCATCCTCGCGCAGGGCTGACAGTGCCGTGGGATAAAACGCCGAGGCATTGTTGATCAGCACGTCCATACGTCCCCAGGCCTGGAGTGCTTCGTGTGCAAGTTGCAGCACCGCGCTGGTGTCGAGCAGATCCGCTTGCACGACTGTAGCCGAGCCGGCGCGCAGGGCGTTCAACGTCTGGGCCAGCGCAGATGCCTGCGCGACTGAACGGTTGCAGTGAATGACGATGTTGTAACCTTTTCCATGCAGCGCAGTTGCCAGCGCCGCACCGATGCGTGCCGCCGAGCCGGTGATGAGCGCAACGGGTGGTGTAGCAGTAGCAATTGTCTGGGGTTCGCTCGGCATAATGGGTCAGATACTGTTCCTGGCGGGTGACCTGGATGTAGTCGCGACGGCCATCAACGAAAAGGCGGAAGTCGGAACCCCGGTATGGTTGGAATGTACGCACCGTGTCCCCCGGCCGGATCAGGGGGGGTGTGCGGATTTGATGAATGCGAACATTGTACAAGCAACGGACTGACCAAAGGCCCGGACATCAGGCAAGAAAAAGGCGGGCTTGTGGCCCGCCTTTTTCGTCCTGCGTCACCGGATGGCGGTGCGGGCCGGTGTCATCAGAAGTTCATTTCCACTGCCACGTAGTAACGGCGGCCAAGTGGATCGTAGAACGCAGGCGACGTGGTGCCGCGCGCTGCGGTGGTGCCAGGGGTGCGACCAACGATTTCAGGATCGAAATCGAACAGGTTGTCGATACCGCCACGCAGCGTGATCTTGTCCGACAGCGCAAAGCTGCCGAACGCGTCGATCATCTGGTAGCTGTCGGCTCCCTGGGTGGTCGTGTTCTTGTCAGTGGCGTAGTTCACCGACTCGATCTCCGGCAGGAAACGGTGGCGTACACCGACGCTCCAGTTTTCCTTCATGAAGTTCAACGTGGTGAAGGTGCGGTAGTCGAACTGCCCGCCATTGCGCAGGGTCCCGGTGGCGTCGATGAACGGTGCCGTTGCTGCCTGCTGGTCGGTAGTAGTCCAGGAAATTGACTAATGAACTGACGTTGAGCATGCCGCCAGCGACGTCTACACCCCAGTTGAACTGCACGTCCACGCCGGCAGTTTCGATCGAGCCGAGGTTGAAGTACGGTGTATCCACGGTGGCGCGGTAACCGTCGTTGTCGCGCGTAATCAGATCGCAGTACTCGTTGTTCGTGTAGCCGGGGTTGCTGCCGTCGCCGTTCAGACACTTGGCGTACACGCTCCAGGAGTCGGTAGGGGCGATGGCAGAGGCGATTTCCACCTGGTACCAGTCGATGGCCAGCGTGGCGTTTTCGAACAGGCCGGTGAAGGGCGAGTTCAGTACCACACCCAAGGTATAGGTATCCGCTTCCTCGTTCTCCAGAGTCTGGTTGCCCGTGATGTTGGCCAGCTCAAGTTGGAACAGGAAGGGGAAGGGGCCTACGATGGCATTGGGAAAGTTGGGCGCGGTATGCCAGGGGCTGGTGTTGTTGGTGCCAGTGGAGCGGTTGATGATCTGGCTGCACAAGGCGATGACTTTGTCGCGGTTCGGGTTGCCCGGCACATTGCCCCATTTATTGGTCGTGTTGGCCATACAGGGGTCGCCGCCAGGAAAGCCGACCACGCTGGTGGTGGGGCCGGTGAACAGCTCTGCCACGTTGGGTGCGCGGTTGGCGCGCTGATAGCCGCCGCGTACACGTACGTTGTCGTTCACGGACCAGTCGACGAGGCCTTTGTAGGTCCAGATTTCGCCAGCTGTGTTGAAGTCGGAGTAACGTACGCCGAGTTCAAGATTCAGCTCGTCGATCAAGGGTAGATCGTTGAGGACAGGTACGAGTACCTCGCCATACAGCTCCTTCACGTCGGTTTTGCCCTGCGTGAAGCTGGTAGGAAAGAGACCGATGGGGTAGTTGGTGGATGGACGTGCCAACTGGTCGTCCGGACGCCAGCGGTACGAGTTCTCGCGCGTGGAAGCACCGACAGCGGCACCCACGGTACCTGCGGGCAGATCGAACAGTTCGCCGGTAAGGTTGATCTCGGCGATGTCCTGCTCGATATCCGTCAGGTGCTTCATGCGACCTGCGAGGGAGTTGATACAGTCCTGCGAGGGTTCGAAGGTCTGGAAGATCGGCAGGCCGGAGGTACACTTGAGTTCGAAGAAAAGCGGGGGGCCTACGCTCAGGCTGAGGTTCTTGCCGAAGTTGGGAGCCGTCACCACGCTGCGAAAATTCTGCAGGCCCGGGAATCCATCCATCTCGGTCAGCAAGGTGGTTTTGCCATGCGAAACGTATGCTTCATAGCTCCAGGTAGTGTCGCCGATGTCACCGTCTATGCCGGCAAGTACCTGGAACATGTCAGTGTTGTTCCTGGTAGAGCGCGGGCCCATGAAGTCCATGGTGCGGGACAATGTGTAGGGGCCTGCTGGATTCGGGCGTGAATCCAGCAAGGTGGCCAACTGGGCGGGGATCGCGCGACCATCGCGCGGGATCGTTGCCGCCCATTGTGAGGTAGCAGGTGCAAAGGCCTGGATGGTATCCACCTGCATCTGCGACATGTTCGCCTGCAGGAACACGTTCGTGCTGTTTCCGAGGTCATAGTTCGCACGCGCAAACGTCGAGTAGCGTTTCAATGGCGTTGTAACTATGGAGTTCAGGTTGTTGGCCGACAGCGTGCCCTTGTTGAGGTTGCCCGGCCCGAGAATCTTGAACTCCTCGTTCAGAGGACCGTTGTAGCCGATGGCGCCCTGTGTGGCTGAATTCAGGAATATCGTGCCGTCCGGCTTGACATAGATTTCTTCCCCTGCAGCGGCTTTGCCTACGCCGAAAAGCGAGTTGTAGGCTGCAGCGCTGGGGCGGTTGGTCGAGGCAAACTCAATGTTGCTGTAGGGCAGTGCTTCTGCACCGGATGTGTCGGGATCAAGCCAGCCTTCCACGTAGAAGTCGCGCTCACGCTGGAATACCGCCTGGCGCTCTGATGCTGAAATACCCAGCATTACGTTGCCGCCTTCGCCAAAGCTGCCACCGATCAGGGCACTGATGGTGGTTTCCTCACCGCCGCCCTGTTCGGTTGCGCTGGTCTGTACGTTGAGGTTGAAGCCTTCAAAGTTCTTCTTGAGCTTGAAGTTCGTCACACCGCCCATGGCGTCGGCACCGTATACCGCCGACGCGCCACCACTGATGACCTCTACACTTTCAATGGCTGCAGAGGGAATGGAGTTGATATCCACTACCAGCTGCGCGTTGGCCGGTTGTGCGCGGCGGCCGTCGATCAGTACCAGGTTGCGGTTGGCGCCCAGGCCACGCAGGTTCAGTGTGACGATGCCAGGGTTATTGAAGGCGCTGGGCTGCACATCCGCGGAGCTGAACATGGTTTGTGCCGGTACGAACTGTGGCAACTGGTTCAGAGCGCTTTCGATGCCGACCGTGCTTACCTGGTCGAACAGTTCTTCATTGACGGTGACGATGGGACTGGCTGCCTAATAGTCACGGCGGACGATGCGTGAGCATGTAACAGTGACCTCCTCGAGCTCCTCTGCTGCCATCGCGGGTACTGCATACAGGCTTGGCAAAACCAGGCCCAGTGCCATTGCGATTGAGGTACTCAAGGTCCGTCGTGGTGGCAATTGCAATAACGAATTGTGCTTGTACATCGGGTATTCCTCGCTTTTGTTTTAATAATTATTGAAAGACAGTCCCGACGGTTGGCATTGGACATTGGCGCATGCCCGTTGCTTTCCCCTACTACCCCGATGGTGCCATCAGGACTGCAGGCACTATAGAGCACAAGTCCTTGGAATTGGAAAGAAGGTTCATTTTTAATGCATATTGTTGCAAGTGAGACCGATTCCGGTTTCAGTCAGATCAATCGCTTGCGAATCAGACAGCAATGGTGTGCACACTGTAGTGCACGATTACTCAGGACGGGGTGAGCTGGGTGGCGATGGCTTGCACACGAGCCTCGCGGATGGCAGCAGCCAGTTCCAGAGGTTTTGCGTGCGCACGCGCAAGGGTTGGAATGTCGATACGACGCGCAGCAGCGAGGGCGGACTGCAACAAGGCGCGTTGCGGATAGGGCCTGGTCTCGAAGCCCAGACGACCCCGGGCGTCGGCCTCGCAAGCCAATAGGAACAGCTCGAAGCGCTCGCTGCGACGCAGGGCATCGGTCTTCTCGAGGGTCAACAGCAGTTGTTCGGCATCATGGCGCGGCGCCTGATGACTGCGTGTGTGGTAGAGGCTGACGAGCTTGCCAAGATCGCGATAGTCGTTGGGGATGCGCAGGCGCAGGCAAAGCGCCTCGATCAGGGCTGCGCCCTCTTCTTCATGGCCTTTGTGGGCTGGCCATAGCGCGGCGGGCGTGCTGCCCTTGCCGAGATCGTGCACCAGCGCGGCGAAGCGCACCAGCGGATCTGGCGAAAGCAGCGCCGCCTGCTCCAGCACCATCAGGATATGCAGGCCCGTGTCGATCTCAGGGTGGAAATGCGGTGGCTGTGGCACGCCGAACAATCGTGCGAGTTCCGGGAGCAGGATCTCAAGCGCATGGGCATCCTTGAGCACGGAGATGAAGACTTCCGGATTGCGGGCCTGCAGCGCGCCGTGCCATTCCTGCCACACGCGCTCAGGTACCAACTGCTGCAGTTCGCCCGCCGCAGCAATGTCCTGCATCAGCTCCAGGGTTTCCGGCGCCACGCGAAAGCCGAGATGGTGGAAGCGCGCGGCGAAGCGGGCGACGCGCAGCACGCGCAGCGGATCTTCAGCGAAGGCAGGGGAGACATGCCGCAGCAGGCGGGCTTCGATATCGGCCTGGCCATGACAGGGATCGACGAGTGTGCCGTCTTCGGCCATGGCGATGGCGTTGATGGTGAGGTCGCGCCGCAGCAGGTCCTGTTCCAGTGTCACATCCGGCGACGCATGTACCACGAAACCAGTGTAGCCCTTGCCGCTCTTGCGCTCGGTGCGCGCCAGCGCATATTCCTCCTTGCTCTGCGGATGCAGGAACACCGGAAAATCACGGCCTACTTGCTGGTAGCCAAGATCCAGCATGGCTTGGGGAGTGGTGCCTACGACGACCCAGTCATGGTCCTTGACGGGCAGGCCCAGCAGCTTGTCACGCACGGCGCCGCCTACCTGGTAGATATTCATCGGCTTGCTCAGATGGCCTCGACGTTTGAACACGACACCTGGTGGCGTTCGCCGGTGTCGAGTTGCAAGAGTGTCATGGCGCGTCCCCAGACACAACCAGTGTCCAGACCAAGGATGTCACTGCGGTTGGTCTTGCCATCGAGCATCGCCCAGTGGCCGAACAGCAGCACTTTGTGCTCGCGCGGTTGCTGTAATGTGAACCAGGGAACATGGCCGGGTGGCGCCGTGTCTGCTTCGGTCTTTACCGTAAAATCCATCCTGCCATCAGGGGTGCAGAAGCGTATGCGGGTCAGCACGTTCGTGATCACACGCAGGCGCTGGCTGCCGTCCAGGTCATCATCCCAGCGGTCAGGCTTGTTGCCATACATGTCGGTAAGGAACTGCTTGTAGTGCGCTCCTTGCAAAGCGGTTTCCACTTCCGCGGCGAGAGCCACGGTCTGCTTGAATTTCCAGCCCGGTGCGATGCCGGCATGCACCATCAGGAAAGTGGTCTTGCCTGTGCGCGTGGCGACTTTTTCCCGGTGCGCCAGTGGCAGGCTCCTTACCCACTCGAACAGCTCACCGCAATCAGGAGCATCAAGCAGTGTCCGTAGCCAGCGTGTCTTGCCTTCGGTGAAGGCGCCGCAGGCGAGGGCGAGGAAATGCAGGTCGTGATTGCCGAGCACACCGGTAAAGGCGCTGCCGAGACTGCGCAGGAAACGCAGGGTTTCAAGGGAGCGTGGGCCGCGATTGACCATGTCACCAACGCACCAGAGGCGGTCCTGAGCAGGAGAAAACTGCACCAAATCGAGCAGGCGGCGCAGTTCGTCATGGCAGCCCTGGATATCTCCAACGGCGTAGATGGCCATTGCCGGGTCTCAGTGCAGCATGTGCGGCACGGCCAGGATGAACAGGGGAATCGGTGCTTCGAAGCGATCGCCCGCGGCCGTGGTCATGGTGTAGCTGCCGCGCATGTCGCCGGTTTCGGTTTCGATGACAGCACCACTGGAATACTGGTAGCTCTGGCCGGGCTGGATGAGCGGTTGTTGCCCGACCACGCCGCTGCCACGCACTTCCTCCATCTTGTTGTTCTGGTCCGTGATGATCCAGTGACGACTGAGAAGCTGCACGGCTTCGCTGCGCTGGTTGGTGATGGTGATCGTATAGGCAAAGGCATAGGAGCGCCGTGCCGGATCTGATTGCTGACTCAGGTACTGCGTCTTTACCTGAACATCTACGCCACTGTCTTGCATGGAGAGCTCACTCAAGGGGACTTGCCGTCCGCTGCCAGAAGGTTCGAGATTCTAACATAGTCCTCCAGCCCCAAGGTTTCGGCGCGCCGCGACGTATCGATACCCAGTTGCGCGAATTGTTCCGGTGTCACCAGCTTGCGCAGCGTATTGCGCAGGGTCTTGCGGCGCTGGCTGAAGGCCTCGCGTACCACGCGCTCGAACAGCCCGGGGTCGCTGGCCTCGAACGGCAGGGGGCGCTGCGGCGTGAGACGCACGATGGCCGAATCCACCTTGGGCTGCGGATGAAAGGCACCGGGCGGCACCTTGAACAGCTTCTCCACCTTGCAGTGGTACTGCACCATGACACTGAGCCGGCCGTAGTCGTCTGTATCCGGCGCCGCAGCCATGCGTTCGACCACCTCGAGCTGCAGCATGAATACCATGTCGTGGATCAGCGTCGCGTAGTCGAGCAGGTGGAAGATCAGTGGAGTAGAAATGTTGTAGGGCAGGTTGCCAAGCACGCGCAGTCCGGCCGGCTCTGCACCCAGTGTGGCAAAGTCGAACTTCAGTACATCCATTTCCACGAGCTGGAAGCGTGGCTCGGCGCCAAAGCGGTCCCGCAGCATGGCGGCCAGATCGCGATCAATCTCGATGGCAGTGAGATCGGCGCCCGCTTGCAGCAGCGGTGCCGTGATGGCGCCCTGGCCTGGGCCGATTTCGATGAGACGTTGCCCCGGCCTCGGGGTAATGGCGCGCACGATGCGTTCAATGACATTGGCTTCGTGCAGGAAGTTCTGGCCGAAGCGCTTGCGGGCCTTGTGCGCCGGAGGCGTTCCCTGCTTCATCTTCCCTGACCAGCAGACGCCATGCGGGCGGCCATGGCCAGCGCAGCCTGGAGACTGCCGGTACTGGCTTTGCCAGTGCCGGCCAGATCGAGGGCAGTGCCGTGGTCCACCGAAGTGCGGATCATCGGCAATCCCAGCGTGATATTCACGGCACTGCCAAAGCCCTGGTACTTCAACACGGGCAGGCCCTGGTCGTGGTACATCGCGAGCACGGCATCTGCGCCGTCGAGATGGTGCGGGGTGAACAGCGTGTCGGCCGGCAGCGGGCCGCGCAGGTCCATACCGGCGGCGCGCAAGGAATCCAGCACCGGGATCATCACGTCGAGTTCCTCGCGCCCGAGGTGGCCGTTCTCGCCGGCGTGCGGGTTGAGGCCTGCCACGAGGATGCGGGGCCGCATGATGCCGAACTTGTGCTGCAGATCCGCATGCAGTATCTGCAGAACTTCCCGCAGCAGTGTGGGCGTAAGCGCGGCAGGCACGGCCGAAAGCGGAATGTGGGTGGTGGCAAGCGCCACGCGCAGCGTAGTTGTTGCCAGCATCATCACGACCCGCGGCACGCTGCAGGCCTCTGCGAGGAACTCAGTATGGCCGCTGAAGGGGATGCCGGCGTCGTTGATGATGCTCTTTTGCACAGGGCCTGTGACGAGTGCTGCAAACTCACCGCTGCGGCAGCCCGCCACGGCCAGGCGCAAGGTGTCGAGTACATAGGAGGCATTGCGCTTGTCGAGCTGGCCGGGAGAGCAGGCTGTGCTCATGCTGACAGGCAGCACCCGCAGTTCACCGCTGCGATCAGGGCTGGGATCACTGTTCTGCCAGCTCCGCAGGTGCAGCGGCAGCTGCAGCAGTTGTGCGCGCGCTTGCAGCAGCTCGGGATCGGCAATAACGAGCATGCGGTAATCAGCGCAAGGCGCTTGTGCCAGCTGGATGCAGAGATCGGGGCCGATGCCTGCCGGCTCGCCCGGGGTGACTGCCAGCAGGGGGCTCATGCGGGCCTGGCTCAATCTTCGAATACTTCGATATGGGAGGTGTCGCGGATCTCGGTGAGCCAATTCTGCAGTTCGTTCTCGAACTTGCGCTCGCGCAGGATACGCTGGGCCTGGAAGCGCTTGTTGTCTTCGGACATGTCCTGCATGCGACGATCAGACACTTCGATGATGTGCCAGCCCGTGGCAACCCGGAAGGGCTCTGACAGCACGCCCATCTCGGATTCACGTACCTTGGCCATGAAGTCCGGCGGCAGCATGTCATCGCTGATCCAGTCGAGATCGCCTCCGGATACCATCGAGGCCGGGTCGTTGGTGTTCTGGCGCGCAATATCGGCAAAGTCTTCTCCTGCCTTGATGCGCTCGTACAGCTGCATCACCAGTTCCTGCGCCTGGTCCTCGGTGCGGATCTCTGTGGGGGTGATGAGTATGTGGCGAACCTTGAACTGCTCCACGTTCATGGTGGCGCCGCCACGCGTTTCGATCAGCTTGACGATGTGGTGGCCGCTGGTACTGGTGAAGGGTTCGGCCACTTCACCCGCCTGCAGGGTCGGGACGATCTCCTGGAACACGGACGGCAGCGTTTCCGGCTTGCGGAAGCCGAGGTCGCCGCCACTCACTTCGATGCCGCTGATCTGGCGCGCATTGGCCATCTGTACGATGTCTGCGCCTTTCTCCAGTTCGGCATACAGCAACGTGGCCAGCTCAGCGCGCTGGTTAGCGGAACTGTTGGCGTTGTTGGGGATCAATACGTGCGCGACGTGGTATTCGGGGGCAATCTGCGACAGACCGGTCTCGGAGCGCAGGTAGTTCTCCACTTCCTGCCGGGAGATGTCGATGCGGCGATTTACGGCACCGTTCTGGAACTGGCCAATGGTGATTTCCTTGCGCAGCGCATCACGCGTGGACTGGTACAACCCCTGCTCTTCGAGCAGTTGGCTGAACTGCTCGAAGGTCATGTTGTTCTGCTCAGCCAGTGCGCCCATGTACTGGTTCAGCTGGTTGTCATCGATACGCACACCGGCGCGGCGCGCCAACTGCATCTGCAGGTTCTCGATGATGAGCTGGTCCAGCAGTTGCTTGCGCAGTACATCTTCCGGTGGCAGTTGGCCCTGGGCATTCGCGAGCTGCTGCTGGAACTGGGTCCAGCGCTCGTCGAATTCACTTTGCAGAACCACGTCGTCTTCTACCACGGCAAGGATGCCGTCGAGCACCACCGGCTGGGCAAACAGCGGGTTGCTGCATGCGAGCAGTGCACCCAGCAGGCAAGTCTGCAAGGATGGTTTGCGCAATACGTTGGTGAAAACAGTCTTATTGAACATAGTCGCGTTCCCGGTATCCGCGGATACCGTTGTTGAGAATGCCGGTGACGTTACTGCCCAGGAGTGAACCCAGGCCCTTCAGTTCAAACTGGACGAAGATGCCGCGGTTGTCATCGTCGAGGCCTTCGAACAGGGCGTTGTTGTCGATCCACTGGCGTGCCAGCACGCGCACGGTCCAGCAGCAGTTACTGTACTCCACGCCGGCGATGGCTTCGAGGTTGCGGTTGTTGGCCAGATCGTGGTTCCAGCGGGCAATCAGGCCCCAGCGGTCATTGATTGGCCAGATGCCGGAAATGTCGGTCTGGTCGATGCGACGCTTGATGCCGTTGACCACACCCGGGCCTGGCATCTCGCGCAGGCGGTAGCCGAGGTTGAGGATGCGGTTTATATCAGATTGAAATTGGAATTGAAAATTGGCCACGTCCAGCTCGTTGGTGGTGGTGTCCCACTCCAGGTAGGAGCCCGCGCGCCAGTGGTCGCCCAGAGCCACGCTGGCTTCGCCGACGAGCGAAGAGGCAGAATCGTTCTCCAGCGGCGCAGGTGCGTTGAACAGGGTCACGCGGCGGTCCTTGAAGTGCTGGATTTGACCCACGCTGGCACGGGCGAGTTCCCTTCCGGCGGCGTCGTACAGGCGCGAACTGACCGCCAGAGTGAGTTGGTCCGCATCGCCCACGCGGTCCTGGCCGCTGAATCGGTCGTCGCGGAACAGCTGGCTGTAGCTGAGGGTGAGATCGCTGCTGTCGAACAGGGGGATGTCGCTCTGGTCCTCGTACTCGTTGTATAGATAGTAGGCACGCGGCTCAAGGGTCTGCCGAAGAGTGCTGCCGGCCAGGTTCAGGTCGCGCTCGAAAATCAGACCGGTATCGAAGCTGGCGCTCATGATGCCGCGCGAGGGGGAGCTCGCATCGCCGAGGGCCTGGCGCTCGAGGTTCCATCCGGCGTACTTGTACTTGAGGGTGGGGGTAGCGAAGGCATAGCTGTTGGCCCAGGGCAGACTCAGCTGCGGCGTCACGACCAGACGTGAGCCAGTGACCAGTGCGCCCCCGTCGAGCTGTGCCTGGCTGAAACGCGCTTCATTGATGTTGCGGTCAAACAGTGTGTACTCGCTCTCCACGCCATACTCGAGTTCGAGGTTGCCGGCCAGGGGTCTCACATAAAGGCCGCGCAGGTTCAGTTCAGGGACTTTCCGGTAGGGCTCGGCCAGTTCCGTTACCGTGGGATCAATGATCTGGAACCCCTGTGTTACTGCCCGGAAATTCCAGTTGCTGCCGTGGTAGCGCAGGCTGGCCACGCGCTGCAGGAAGCTGCGTGAAGTGTTGATGAGTCCGTTACTGCCAAGGTCCTGGAAATACTCATCGTCACTGACGGCCGAGTAGTCCACCATCGCCGTCCAGCCACGGGCCAGATTGCCCTGTAATTCATAGTCCAGCAGCCAGCGATCTGGCACGGGCGGGCTGTCATTGCCGGGGAGCTTGCTGAGGACCGGATCGTAGAGTTTGTCGTCAGGCATGTAATTGAGGTTCGCCTGCTGTTGGTGGCGCCGTCCCAGAAAGCGCGCCTCCACACCGAGCAACGCGCCGCGTTCAGACTGTATGCGTGGTGTCAGCGTCACGTCGTAGTTTGGCGCCAGGTTTAGGTAATACGGCGTGGCGATGTCGAGTCCGCCGTCGCGTGTATTGCCAAGAATTGGGGCGAGCAAGCCGGTGACGCGGCGATCATCAATGGGGAAGGAGATACGGGGCAGGTAGAGTACAGGTACATCGCGTACGCGCAGTGTAAGGTCTCTGGCCACGCCGCGGCCGCTGCCGCGGTCGAGTTCGATCTCGCGACCTTCTATGTACCAGCTGTTGTCGCCGGGCTCGCAGCGCGTGAATACGCCGTTGTCGATGGTGATGACGCCATTGGCATCCGTATAGAGGATCACCTCCGCACGCCCACGAATACCGGTTTCATGCAAGAGGTATGATGCGTTCTGCAAGGTGCTGGTGCCTGCAGTCTGGTCAATCGTGGCACTGTTGCTGGTCAACAGCACACCCGGTTGGCGGATGCGGATATCGTCCTGCAAAGTGAAGCGCTGCAGCGTGTAGTCGTAGTTGCCTTCGCGTGCCGAGATGTGTGCACCCTGCTGTGTCACTTCAAGGCCGTCGGTGATGCGGATGATGCCCTCTACCTCCCCTTCGATCGTGGTCGCATCAATGATGGTACCGCTGCTTGCGTCGCCGGCTGACGGCAGCAGTGGCTCCATGTAAAGGCCACAGCAGTTGTCGGTGGACGCTGCTTGTTGTTGCGGCGTCATTTGTGCCCAGGGAACCCAATCGATATCACTGGCTTCCGGTACGGCAGTGTCCTGTGCCCGCAGCGGGCCGGCAGACAGCAGCAGGATGCTGGCGAGGCTCGACGCAGCGACAAGGCGATGGGGGTGAAGCAAGGCGGCCGGGCTGTCAGAGGGTGGGAGCAGGGTGATCACTTCAAAAGTCCGGCAGCGGTAGGCATAATGCCTCGACCCGCGAATTCTATGGACTAAGCCCAGGCTTCACAAGAACATCACTCCCTCATGCAGTCTCCCGAACAGGCTCAAATCCAGTCTTCCGCACCAGAGTTGAACACGCGACGCCGTGCCGGGCTCTGGGCCTGGTTCGTTTCCCTGTGTCCAGCGCTCGGCCTCGGCACGCCTGTCGACGCTATCCAGCCGGTCAGTGGTGATGCCAGCTTCCGCCGCTATTTCCGCGGTGAGACCGACAAGGGCAACTGGATTCTGGTGGATGCGCCACCGGACAAAGAGGACAGTCGTCCTTTCCTCGCGGTCCAGGCGACGATGCTGCAGGGTGGCGTGCA
Organism: Pseudohongiellaceae bacterium; assembly: GCA_044338855.1. Lineage (GTDB taxonomy): Bacteria > Pseudomonadota > Gammaproteobacteria > Pseudomonadales > Pseudohongiellaceae > CAILUG01. The sequence goes on from JBIIWP010000035.1 coordinate 22,948, forward strand.
AGTGCCGCAGGTGCTTGCGGCAGATCTGCATCAGGGTTTCATGTGTCTGCAGGACTTTGGTTCCGACCTGATGTGGCCTGCGCTCGAACAGGCCCGCCTGCGTAAGGAACTGGTGACCGCCGGGAAGCTGTACAAACAGGCCTTCGATGAACTGTTGAAGATCCAGCGCTGTCCCGCGCAGGCACTGCCTGCCTACGATGCAGCGCTATTGCAGCGCGAAGTACTGCTGTTTCGTGACTGGTTGTGCGAAGGCATCCTCAAGCTGGAGCTGACTGCCGAAGACCGCCGCCTGCTTGCGGCCCTGTTCGAGCTGCTGGTGCAGTCGGCGCTCGCACAGCCACGGGTCTACGTCCACCGGGATTATCATTCACGCAACCTGATGTTGCTGGATTCCGGCCTCGGCGTGATCGACTTTCAGGATGCCGTGCACGGGCCCTTCAGCTACGACCTCGTATCCTTGCTGAAGGACTGTTACATCGCCTGGCCTGCCGCCAGTGTAGAGAACTGGGCCATTGACTACCTGGCACGCGCCCATGATGCGCGTATCGTGCACCAGCTGGGGGAAGCAGAATTCCTGCGCAGCTTCCACCTGATGGGCGTACAGCGCCACCTGAAGGCGGCCGGTATCTTCTGCCGCTTATGGCTGCGCGACGGCAAGCCCGGCTACCTGCAGGAAATTCCGCGCACGCTCGCCTATATCTCGGCGCTGCCGGTCGACCACGGCCTTCTCGGAGAGTTCAAGGACTGGCTGCAGTTGAGAGTTCTGCCGGGCTTGGACGCCAAGCTGCAGGGTGCCTTGCAACAGCCAAGCAGTGGAGCCGGCGCATGAAGGTGATGCTGCTGGCGGCGGGCAAGGGCACGCGCATGTTGCCGCTCACGCAGCACACGCCAAAGCCCTTGTTGCAGGCCGGTGGCCGCACGCTCATCGAACACCAGATACTCAAGCTCAAGGCAGCAGGCTTTCACGAGTTTGTCATCAACCACGCTTGGCTCGGGCAGCAGTTGGAAGACGCTCTCGGCGATGGTGCGCAGCTAGGTGTGCAGATCAACTGGTCGCGTGAGGATGAGCCACTGGAAACCGCGGGCGGCATCATCCAGGCGTTGCCCTTGCTGGGCCTGGCGCCGTTCGCCGTGGTCAATGCCGATGTCTGGACCGATTTCCCCTTTGCACGCCTGCACGGCGCGTTGGCGCCTGGCAACCTCGCCCATCTTGTGCTGGTACCCAATCCAGCGCACAACCCGCGTGGCGACTTCGTGCTGGGCGCGCAGCACCAGTTGAAATTGCGTGATTCAGAGGGCGAAGCGACCCATACCTTCAGCGGCATCGCCGTGTACCATCCCGAATTCTTTTCCGGCGTCAGCGAACGCAAGTACCCACTGCTGCCCCTGCTGCAACAGGCAAGCCGCAGCCAGCGCGCGAGCGCAGAATTGTTCGAGGGTGAGTGGCAGGACATCGGCACACCGGAGCGCCTGCGTGCGCTCGATCTCAGTCTTACAGGAGCCAAACATGCATGACCGCAAGCCCAAACGCACCGCGCCGGGCCATTTGTTCCCGACTGCCGCCGAAGACCTGAAGTTCGCGCACGAAAGTCGCAGTCGGGGCTTCACCCGCGAGCAGCTCGAATCACAGGCCTATCGCCTCGCCTTCGATGACATGGACTTTTTGCTCAGCGAGGAACTGCGCGGCGTGCGCCTGATGCTGGAACTGGACAAGCCTGACAGCATTCTCAAGCAGCATGACGTGGTACACACTGTGGCCATCTATGGCAGTGCCCGCATCGAGTCAGCCGAGGCGGTGGCGCGCGCAGCACAGCAACTGGAGCGTGACCGGGCAAGCAATCCACAGGATCCAACGCTGGCACAACGTACGAAGCAGTTGGAGCGCAAGCGCAAGCAGGCGCGCTATTACGAGGAAGCGCGGCGTTTTGCCTCGCTCGTCACGTCCCGCTCACAATGCGAGGACTGCCCGAAGCTTACGGTCGTTACGGGTGGTGGGCCCGGGATCATGGAGGCCGGCAACCTGGGTGCGCATGAGGCTGGCGGTGAGTCCATCGGCATGAACATCGTATTGCCGCACGAGCAATTCCCGAATCCCTTCGTGTCGCCGCAGTTCTGCTTCCAGTTCCATTACTTTGCCATCCGCAAAATGCACTTCCTGTTGCGCGCCCGCGCGCTGGTGGTGTTTCCTGGAGGCTGGGGCACACTCGACGAACTGTTCGAGTCGCTGACGCTGGTGCAGACGAAGAAGATCGCGCCCCTGCCGATCCTGATCTTCGGGCGCGAGTTCTGGGAAGGCATGATCAACTTCGATCATATGGTGGAGCAGGGCGTGATCAGCGAGGAGGACCTGAAGCTGTTCACCTATGTTGAAACCGCCGAAGAAGCCTGGGACCTCATCAAGGTTTCATTGCAGGAATAACCATCTGTCGGGGCGGGCCCCGCGCCCGCCCGTCCGCCAGATCAGCGCTCGAGTTGTTCCAGAGCACGAATGCGCTCGGCCAGCGGCGGATGGCTGGAGAACAGCACCTGTACACGCCCCGTGTTGATGCCGAAGGCAGCCAGCTCATCCGGCATCACGGCTTCCTGCGCGCCCTGCAGGCGCCGCAGGGCGGAGATCATCTTGCCGCGGCCGGCCAGGCTTGCACCGCCCTCATCGGCCCGGAATTCACGGTAGCGCGAAAACCACATTACGATCATGGACGCCAGGATGCCAAGCACCACCTGCGCCACCATCGACACGATCCAGAATGCCGGGCCATGGCCCCGCTCCACCTTGAACACCACGCGGTCCACCACGTGGCCGATCACGCGCGACAGGAACACCACGAAGGTGTTCACCACACCCTGGACCAGCGTCAGCGTCACCATGTCGCCATTGGCGACGTGGCTCACTTCATGGCCCAGTACTGCCTCGATTTCGTCGCGGTTCATCTGCTGCACGAGGCCGGTGCTCACTGCTACCAGCGCGGCGTTCTTGTTCCAGCCGGTGGCGAAAGCATTGGGCGCTGCCTGGTTGAAGATGCCCACCTCAGGCATGCGGATGCCACTCTGCTCGGCCTGGCGCGCCACCGTTTGCAGCAGCCAGCGTTCGAACTCGCTTGAAGGTTTCGAGATGACCTGCACGCCCATGGATCGCTTGGCCATGGTCTTGGACAACAGGAGCGAGATGAAGGACCCGGTAAAGCCGATGATGGCCGAATAGAGCAGCAAGGCGCCCAGGTCCAGATTCACGCCGTTGGCCTGCAGGATGCTGTCGAGACCCACAAGGCGGAAGATCACCGAGATCAACAGCATCACGGCGATGTTGGTGGCAAAAAACAGGACCAGTCGCAGCATGGTTCACTCCAGCAGGTGTAAGGTGGTACGTCGTCCATTGACGGCGTATGTCGTCAACAATATGGGGGCTCCGTGCCCACGATTCAAGCGCTTGAAGGCTCCCTCAGTGCGACAGTGTCAGGCTGATGACGCCGCCCACGATACTCGCCACCCCCAGCAAGCGCGCCGGCGTGATGCGTTCTTTCAAAAGCACCACGCCCAACAGTGTGCCGACCAGCGTGGAGAGCTCCCGAGCCGGCGCGACGTGGCTCACCGGCGCCATCTGCATGGCATACAGCACGAGAATATACCCCAGCGGGCCCAACACACTGACGGTAGCGTAGTGGTTCAGGTAGCTGCGCGCTTCAGTGGCGGCCGTGGCGCGATCCTTCCACACGCCTGGGGCCAGCACCACCACGCGAAACAGGTTGCCGGCATATTCCACCAGGAACGGCGACAGCAGCAGCACGCTGACGGCCCAGCCGTCATTGATGGTGTACGCGGC
>JBIIWP010000036.1:0-26622 GCA_044338855.1 Pseudohongiellaceae bacterium
CCGCCTCGTAAAAAGCCAGCGGTGCCGCGATGTCTTCGTCGGTGACGGCGCGGCGGAAGGCCTGGCGTGCCAGCCGGGCCAGAATCTCGCGCACGCAGGTCGCTTCATCCGCCGCCGTGGCGGGGCTGCACGACAGCAGGCGCTGGCGCGGCGCCGAGTCGCTGACGCCGGACACATTGTAAGGGCCTTCGATCTGCGTCTTTTCCAGCCTGGGCATGCCGGAGGGGTTGTGGATTTCCAGGGAGGCGCGCTGCGTGGGCTGCCAGACGTTCTGTTCGATGCTGGACCGTTCGCGCCAGGTGAACACCACTTCATGCGGGCCGGCCGTGACCGCAATACGCGGCGAGGTCAGCGCAGCGTCCACTACCGGCATCACATCATTGAAGCCGTCCTCCACACTGATGCGGTGCTGTTCGGGTCCACCCACTTCGCTGGAGTACACGATGGCACCGTCGATATAGACGAGGAACTCATGCGCTATGTCGTGGCCTTCGATGCCGAAGTAGCCTTCCGCCACCCCCTGCAGGGGCCGCGCGGAAAATACGTATTCGCCGTCAGCCGGAAAATGATGCACGGCGCGCACGCCACCGCGGGTGCCCAGCGGCAGGCCGGCCAGATGCCGGTCCTGCGTGGTATCAAAGGGAATATTGAAGGTCGTCACACTGAGCGCCGCATCCGCGTTGCCCAGGGCCATGTCAGCCACACGCAGGCCTACGGTGAGGTAGCGGTCCAGCAGCATGGGTGAGGTGCGCAGCAGCGTTGCGATGTTGTCGAAGCCGTGATCACCCCCGTCGCTGGGCAGCAGGTCGTCCACGTCGATCTCGATGCCGAAGAGGTCACGGATGGCATTGGCATATTCGGCGCGATTCAGACGGTGAATCGACGTAGTGCCAGCATGCGGGTCGGCCACGGCAGCGGCATCCAGCGTCTGTTCCAGTGCGGCGACTAAGCGGGCGCGCGCCTGCAGGTCAGGCTGCGGCTGTGTGCGCGGCGGCATGGCGCGGATCTTGAGCTTGCGCAGCACTTCTTCAAACAGCGCCGGGTCGTCGTGGATGGCGTCCGGCCCCAGGCCTTCGAGCACAAGGCCGCCGCGTGCTTCTTCGTAGCTGTGGCAATCCAGGCAATAGCTGTCAAATATTGACCACTGCGATATCAGCAAGGCTTCTGCGGCGGACGCATCCTGAGCACAGACCTCAGCGGTAAAGCTTCCGACTACAGCAGCAGCCACGGCGGCGGCAAGTCGACCGGCACGCATCATGGCCGCTGCCCTCCACTGGACGCCACGACGCGGCCGGCCAGTTCCTGCAGCAAGGCCGCCATCTCCTCTGGCTGTGCCAATGGCGGCACGAAGTGGAAGCCCGGCACCGGTTGGGGAGCTGCCATTTTCGCGACAGCCTGCTGTGGCGTGAGGCCATCCTTGTCCTCGGCATCCAGTGCGGCGCCCGCGGCGACCAGGGCTCTGACGATGCCCGGATGCAGGGCCTTGGCAGCAAGGTGCAGGGCCGTCTCGGCATTGGCTCCGCGCGCGTTCACATCGGCGTTTGCTGCCAGCAGCAGGCTGACCGCCTCCTCCGGGTCACGCTTGCCCTGCTCGCGGAACGGCGGAGGCCCGTAGCGCAGATCATTCGGACCACCGGCCACCCCCACGCCCTTGCCACCCGTGATTGCAGCCATCAGGGCCGACTTGTCAGGCTCGCTGACCATGGTGTCGGTGGTAGCGTCTTTCACTTCCTTCGTCGGGCGCCAGTCCGGATCGGCGCCGTGCGCCAGCATAAGTTGCATGCCCGCCACATCGGCAGCCACTGCCGCTCGATAGAACGGTGTGGCATTAGCTTTGGTGTCGCAGCACATCGAGGCATTATGCATCTGGCCAATGAAGGGCCGGTTGGGGTCGGCGCCGGCATCCAGCAAGAGGCGCGTGAGATCGAGTGCCGTGAGTGTATTGGGATGATCTGCGCGGTAGACCGTGCCATCGCGCGCGCGCCAGTCCGTAGTGGCATCGCGCATTTCGGTGGCGTAATAGAGTGATCCATCATCGGCATCAGCGCCCAGCGTCAGCAAACTCGCCGCCAGGTCGAAGCGATCATTGACGATGGCGAGCATCAGCGGCGTGGCGCCATCGCCGTTGCGCAGCGCGAGGTCTGCGCCGTGCTGCAGCAACAGGTCGATCATGGCGTCGTCGCCATTACGGGTGGCCCAGTGCAGGGCGGCAAAGCCACCACTGGGGAAGTCGGCGTTCTCGCGTTTGGTCAGTGTGTTGATGCGTGCCTGGCGGTTGGGATCGGCGCCGGCTTCCAGCAGCACGCGTGCCACCTCGAGCTGGCCTGCAGCAGCTGCCCACATCAGGGCAGTCTGCTGGTCCAGTGCTTCAAGGCTGTCGGGATCAGCGCCAGCGGCAAGTAACTGCTGCACCGCAGCGACGTTGCCCGTGCGCGCCGCTGCCAACAAGGGTGGCTCGCTGCCTCCCTGCTGCGCGGCTTGCAGGCTGGCACCAGCGTCCAACAACGCCGAGATCAGGGCAGCATCGCCGTAACGGCTGGCCTGCAACAGGGGAGTCAAGCCAAGCTGGTTGGCTGCATCGGGATCGGCACCTGCGGCAAGGAGAGCCTGCACGAGTTCTGGCGCAGCGTGATAGACCGCCCACAACAGTGCGGTGCTGCCATCAGGTTCGGGCAGATTCGCATCCGCGCCGTTGGCAAGCAGTTCCTGCACGCGCGCGGGATCATTGGCGCGTGCAGCAGTTGCAACCGGGTCTGTTGCATGGGCAAGGCTGGAAAGTCCGCTTGAAATCAGCAGCAAAAATGCTGCTGCTAAACCAGTGGAGCTTGTTCCTGTCCTTGTTCCTGTCTTTGTAGCTGACTTTCTTCCTGACCTTTTTCTTATTATTGCCATTCTTGCCACTACCCCTCTGAGCCTCTGACAGCGCTGCAATACCACGGGGCCTGGTGGAGCACGCCTGCGGCGTGACAGCACTGGCCCAGTGCCTTGCTCGACCTGACAAATACAACGGCGGACTTGCGCCCGTCATCTGACAAGAAATCTCAAGAGCCGGGGGCATCATGCCACAGGCCAGATGCAGGGACAAAGCGGTTTGATCGAAGGCATCAATGGCTTAAAACGAAATCAATTTCGCCATACGAAAAATTAGGGCCTGCGCTTGCCCCGCCGATTTCTGTAGCCGAACCACCCGGTACTGGACTTGGTTGCGCGGACAACAATATGCTCCGCTCCAGCCGCCCGCAGAGGCAGCAGTACCAGACAGCAGTGCAGTATCAAGGGGAGAAAGATGCATCATCATCAACCGCGGACGCCTGCGTTCCGTTCCATCGCGTATTGCACCCTGTTTTCTGTTTCGCTGCTGGCAGCACCCGCTGCACTGGCGGTGCGTGAAGAAGCCCAGCCCGGTGATCCGGGCCTGCGTCACCGCGACGTACCCGCAGAAGTCCCGCACCTTTCGGGTATGTGGCAGGTGCGTGGCTACGACCGCTATATCCGCCCTATCGACGGCTCCGAGCCGCCCTGGCAGCCCTGGAACAAGGAGGAGTTTGACAAGCGTGCCGCCGCTGAAGCTGCCGGCACTCCGCTGTACGACCCCACCGCCGCCTGCCTGCCCAGCGGCTATCCACGTCTGATCGCCGCCCCCTACCCGGTGGAAATCATCCAGACGCCGGACACCGTGGTGTTTTTCTACGAAACCCACCACCTGTTCCGTGTGGTCCACCTGAACCAGGAGCATCCCGCGGATTTCGCGCCGACGCACATGGGGCATTCGATCGGGCACTACGAAGGCGACACGCTGGTGGTGCACTCCAACGGCTTCGTCGACTACACGCAGATCGACGAGCAGGGCTCCAAACACTCGGACGAGATGGAGGTGACCGAGCGCATCCGCACACTCGAGGACGGTTCGCTGGAAGTGCTCTTCACCATCGACGACCCCAAGGCCTTTACCCAACCCTGGACCTCGCGCCGGGTCTGGGCCTGGCGCCCGGACGTACGTTTCTACGAGTACGTCTGTGAGGAAAACAACCGCAACGCGCCGGACGAAAATGGCGTACTGCGCAACTTCTGACCTGCAGCCGAGGAACGCGCGCATGACGCACGACACGAATTCGAACTTTTTCCGCTCCCCCCGCCGCCTGGCCGCCACGCTGTTGCTGGCACTGTTGCCGGTACTGCCGGCACTGGCGCAGGCACAACAGCCACCCGAATTTGGCGGCGTCTGGCAGATCACCGCCTACCAGCCTGGCGTGCGCACGGTGGATGGCCAGTTGCCGCCGCTGACGGCCGCAGGCAAGGCACTGTACGAGGCCAATCTGGTGGCGCGCCGTGAATTGCCGCCGCGCGAAGACATGCGCCGCTGTGTACCAAGCGGTACACCACGCGCGATGTGGGCGCCGTTGCCGCTGATGGTGGTGCAGACTGCCCGCAAGATCACGCTGATCCAGGAGTATCACCACCAGTTGCGCCATATCTATATGGATGAACCCGCACCCGCACTGGACGACATCGAACTCAGCTACATGGGCGAGTCCGTCGGCCGCTGGGAAGGCGATACGCTGGTCATCGAGACCATCGGGCTGCATCGCGATACCGTGCTGGATCGCGAGGGCCTGCCGCACAGCCGCGAGATGCGCATCACCGAGCGCCTGCGTCTGCTCGACGGTGGTGGCCAGCTGGAAAACCTGGTGACCTTTGATGATCCGTCAATGTACGCCCAGCCCTGGACCAGCCGCATCGTCTACGACAGCAAGCCCGGCGTGCAATTGAAGGAATACAACTGCCTGGCACTGTATGAAGACCTTTGACACCTTGCCATCCACCCCTCTTCACCAATCCACGAGGAACCATTCGATGAAGAAGCTGCAGCTCCTGCTTGCCTGCTGCCTGCTGTTGCTCGCTGGCGGCGGCGTGCAAGCGCACCACGCCTTTTCCATGTTCGACCAGAGCAAAGTCATTGAGCTGAAGGGCGAGATCAAGGAGTTCCAGTGGACCAATCCCCATGTGTGGGTGCAGTTGCTCGTCACCCAGCCCGACGGCAGCGTGGTGGAGTGGAGCATCGAAGGCTCCAGCCCGAATGGTCTGCGCCGCCAGGGCTGGCGCTCCGAGTCATTGCTGCCCGGCATGAAAGTCACCCTGCTGACCAATCCACTCAAGAACGGTGACGCTGGCGGCAGTCTCGTGAACGTGACACTTGAAGACGGTACGGTACTCGGACGCCGCATCGATCCCAACGATTGACCATAGCAAGACAAGGGGAACGGCCAGAATGCAGTCGGCCTGAAACAAGCACGACCAATAACAACACCAGTAAACGTGTACCAAGGAGAACTACCATGCAAACCACACATCAGAAGCGTTTCAGAATCAGCGCGCTGGCTCTGTCCATCACCTCGGCTTTGTTCGCGGCTCCTACCTTTGCAGCCGATGCCGAACTCGAAGAAATCCAGGTCACCGGCACCCGTATCCGCACCACCGATGGCATGGTCACGCCGACACCCGTGACCTCTGTGACGACCGCCGAGATCTCGAACTTCGATCCCGGCACCTCCATTTCCGAACAGCTGGACAACCTGCCCCAGTTCCTCAACACGCAGACCGCCCAGCGCGGCGGCGCCACCTTGTTCGGCGATGCCGGCGGCAGCTACCTGAACCTGCGCAACATGGGCAAGCAGCGCACCCTCGTGCTGTTCGACGGTTCGCGTATCGTACCGGCCGACCGTGCTTCGTCGGTCAACGTGGACAACTTCCCCACCGCGCTGATCCGCAGCGTGGATGTAGTGACTGGCGGTGCTTCGGCGGCCTATGGCGCTGACGCCTTGGCAGGCGTGGTCAACTTCGTACTCGACCGCGAGTTCCAGGGCCTCAAGACCACCGTCTCCAGCGGCGTTACCGAACGCGGCGATGGCTTCAACTGGAATTTCAACGTCGCTGGCGGCGTGCAGATCGGGGAGCGCATGAACCTGATCGGCTCGATCGAATCCCGTGAGGTCGACCAGATCTACCGTGATGGTTCCGACACCGACAACTGGAACAGCATCGGCTTCGTGATCAACCCGGCCTGGACTCCCGGCAACACCAGCGTGCCGCAGCGCATCACCGCGCCACGCGTGCATTCGGCTACGCAGACTGCTACCGGCCTTATCGCCCAGCCCGGCTTTGCACTGAACCGCTACACTTTCTCGGAAGACGGCAAAAGTGTGCGTCCCTTCGTGAACGGTGATATCCCGGCGCGCACCGGTGCCGGCGCCAACGGCATGCAGTCCGGCGGTCCCGAAGCAGAACAGGCGATGCGCTCGTTCATCAACGGTGCCCAGGGCGCAGAAGTGATCCAGCGCAGCGCCTTCGGTGCGCTCAAGTACGACCTTAGTGACTCAACGGAAGTCTTCGGCCAGATCATGCTGGGTCGCACCGAGTCGAACGCCAATGATCGCCTTGGTGCTCTGGAGATGGGCCAGCAGTACTTCGTCACTGCCTACATCGAAAATCCGTTCCTGCCCGCCGAGGTGCGCAATGCCATGGTGGCGGCTGGACGCGACTCCATCCAGATCCAGAAGATTGGCCAGATCCGCGTTCCCGGCAGCAGCAACATAGCCGATGGCCGCGATGACAAGAACATCAGCCAGATGTGGTCGGCGTCGGTCGGTTTCGACCACGACTTCGAGAACAACTGGAACCTGCGTGGCTCGTACCAGTATGGCGAGTCCAAGCTGACCACTGCCGCATACGGCATGCTGCGTATCGACCGCCTGGCAATGGCGATTGACGCCGTGCGCGATCCGGCCACCGGCGGGATTGTCTGCAACGTGCAGCGCTTCAACCCGACGCAGCAGCAATTGGCTGCCTCGATGCAGGGCCGGGTGGTACCCACTACCCTCATTCAGGAGTACACGAACGGTACCCGCAGTGTGGATTCGCCGATCATGAATGACAATGCCATCCGCGACTGTATTCCGATCAACATGTTCGGCATTGCCAACGTAAGTCAGGCCGGCGCCGACTATGTGAACACCGACAAGAAAGGTATCCGTGATCTGGACCAGGACTTCGCCGAACTGTTGCTGACCGGAGACCTGCATGAGGGTTGGGGCCCGGGCGCGCTGTCCTTCGCGGCAGGTCTCACCTGGCGCGAGCAATGGTTCAACCAGTACGCCACCCCGATCGCTGGTGAGCGCGGCGCGGCCAACGCGCCAGAGATCGGTATTCGCGGCATGTCCACCGGCACCACTGGCGGCAACCGCTCTGTGCACTACTTCTCGGCCACCAGCTGGGCTACTGGCGCCTTCGACGTGTGGGAATGGTTCGGCGAGGTGAACATCCCGACCTGGCAGTCCAGCTCCGGCAATCAGCGCTTCGACACCAACCTCGCCTTCCGCCAGTCCGATTACTCGGCCAGCGGCAAGAGTGACAGCTGGAAGATCGGCGGCGAGTTCCAGTTGCTGGAGGGTATACGCTTCCGCGCTACCAAGTCGCGTGACGTGCGTGAGCCTACCTTTGGCGAGCAGTTCGAGGCCGGCGGTGGTGGTGCCAACATCAATGATCCCGCCAGCAATACCTCGTACACGATTACCGCCAACTCCGGCGGCAACCCGAACCTGCTGCCCGAACTTGCCGATACGCTGACCGCAGGTGTGGTGTGGGCGCCGACCTTCGCCGACTGGATCGATGGTTTCCAGATCTCAGCTGACTGGTACGAGATCGACGTTCAGGGCAGGGTTGGTTCGCTGGGTGCACAGCGTATCATCAGTGACTGCTTCGCAGGCGCGGCCGAACTGTGCCAGTACATCTTCCGCGGTACCAACGGCGTGATCGAGCGCGTGCTGAACGTCAACCTCAACGTAGCCGCCGCCGTAACCTCCGGCGTGGACATCGAGATGCGCTACGACATGGAGCCGGACTTCTTCAGTGGTGAAACCGAGAACCTGAGCGTTCGTATGTTTGCCGGTTACCTGGGAGAGAATTCGGTGCAGGCAACACCCGGCGCAGTGAACCGCGACGATGTGGGCAGCCAGGCCAGCCCGGAATGGAATGCCACGGCAACGCTGGGATATAACGTCGGACCGTACGGCGTGGCCGTGGTCGGCCGCTACCTGGACAGCAGCTTGAACGATGTGCTGTGGGTTGAGGGCCGGGATGTCGACGACAACACGGTTTCCTCGCAGACTGTTGCCAACCTGATCCTGAGCTACCGGGGTGAGACCGCAAGCGGTGCCAACTGGGTGACGAGCTTTAACGTAACCAACCTGTTCGACCGCGATTCACCGATCATTCCGTCGCAGAACCAGCGCGGCGGCCAGCAAACCATCTCCAACCTGTTCGACGCCTACGGCAGAAGATACCAGTTGAGCCTCAACTACAACTTCTGATGAAATTGCGCAGCGGGGGCAAGGATGCCTCCGCTGCTGCACCTCATTCCCCGCCTTACTCCGGCAGCAATACCGTATCGATCACGTGGATCACGCCGTTGTCGGCTTCGACATCAGCGGTCACTACGGTTGCATCGTTTATTTTCACGCCGTTGGTCGCATCCACGTTCAGGGCACCGCCCTGCACGGTGTCCACGGACAGTGCTTTACCGGCAATGTCAGCCGCCATCACTTTGCCCGGCACTACGTGATAGGTCAGCACCGCTACCAGCTGTGCGAGATTCTCCGGCTTCAGCAGGCCGTCCACAGTACCAGCGGGCAGCTTGGCAAATGCCTCATCCGTCGGTGCGAATACGGTGAAGGGGCCTTCACCTTTCAGCGTGTCAACCAGGCCTGCAGCCTGCACTGCAGCTACCAGCGTGTTGAACTGGCCAGCTGCTACTGCGGTATCGACGATGTCATCTGCCTGGGCAGCAGACATGGTCAGACCGGCAGCAAAAAATGCGGATGTCAAAATTGTGCGCTTAAATATATTCACGGTAACACTCCATTACGTTGAAAGGGCTGGATTGCTGAAGTTCTTGTTCAGGCAATCATAGGTACGGAGTGTGCAGAAGCTGCAGATCAGAGAGCACGGAAAAATATTCCTCTGATCTGAAACCAGCCGAGCAGCGTAGGCACACGATAATCCTGATACCCACTGGCCCTCCCTCCAAATGAGGGACACCTGCCCCGCTCTGCCGCAACATCGCACCATCTCCATTGGCAAAACCACCTGACTCGTGATACTTATTGCCCTAAGCAGGTCTCAGAACCGGCTTTGGCAGAACTACAGGTGTTCCGCCCAACTTATAACAGCAAGTGTTCATCAGGGGAAAGTTATGCACCAGACTGTATCCACGCAGTTGAAACGCCGCACATTGGCACGTTGCATCAGTTCAGCAATCTCCATTACCCTCGGATCCACCCTCCTCCTCTCCTTATCTGCCCACGCCGCAGAAGGCGAACTTGAAGAAGTCCGGGTCACCGGTACGCGTATTCGCGTTACCGATGGCATGGTATCGCCAACGCCGGTCACGGCGGTCACGACCAGTGAGTTGGCCAGCTTCGATCCAGGCACCTCGGTTTCCGAGCAGCTCTCCGATCTGCCGCAGTTCCTCAACACGCAAACCGCACAGCGCGGTGGTGCCACCTTGTTCGGCGATGCCGGCGGCAGTTACCTGAACCTCAGAAACATGGGCAAGCAACGCACGCTCGTCCTGCTGGATGGTTCGCGAACGGTACCGGCTGACCGAGCCAGCACTGTGAATGTGGACAACTTCCCGATGGCACTGGTGCGCTCCGTTGACGTTGTGACTGGTGGTGCATCCGCCGCCTACGGTGCGGATGCGCTCGCTGGCGTAGTCAACTTCGTGCTTGACCGCGAATTCGAAGGCCTGAAGACCTCGGTGTCGACTGGCGTAACGGAACGTGGTGATGGCTTCAACTACAACTTTTCCGTAGCTGGTGGTACCCGGATCGGCGAGCGACTGCACGTCATCGGCTCGCTGGAGCACCGGAACGTAGAGCAGATCGAACGCGAGCCACAGGATCTCGACAACTGGCAAAGCTGGGGTTTTGTGATAAACCCGGCATGGGCCTCGGGCCGCCGCGACGTCCCGCAACGGATTACCGTCCCCAACACCGTCCATGCCACGCAGAATGCCGCTGGTATCATCACCTCGGCCAATCCGAATTTCCGCCTGAATGGTTACACCTTCACCGAGGACGGCAAGGCGATGCGCCCGTTCGTCAAGGGTGACTACTACTACAACGGCGCAGGTCGTAACCAGATGATGGCAGGAGGACCCGAAGCTGAGCTGGGCATGAAGGCCTTCAATGGTGGTCCTTTCGGCAATGAAGTAATCCAGCACACTGGCTTTGCAGGCATCAAGTACGACTTGAGTGACAGCACGCAGTTGTTCGGCCAGGTGATGATGGGGCGCACCGAATCCAATGCCTACAACCGTCGCGGCAACCCCGAGATGGGCCAGCAGTACTTCGGTACCATCTACCGCGACAACGCCTATCTGCCTGCTGAACTGGCCGCCGAGATGGACCGTCTTGCCCTTACTTCAGTCAGGATCGACAAGATCGGCCAGGTGCGTACCGGCACCAACAACAACTTCTATGACGACCGCAATGATTCGAACATCAGCCAGATGTGGTCTGCCATGGCCGGCTTCGAACATACGCTGGCGAACGACTGGAACCTGCGCGGCACTTATCAGTACGGCGAATCCGACCTGACCTCGGAAGCCGAAAACATCATCCGGGTCGATCACTGGTATCTGTCCATGGACGCCGTGCGTGATCCGGCTTCAGGCGCCATCGTGTGCAACGTGCAGCGCGTGAATCCTTCGATGGCACAGTTGCAGGCCGCAGCCGTCGGCAAGACGGTACCCACTGCCAACATCATCGATTACCCGAACGGCGTGGAGCCCATCACCAACATCCTCGTAACACCGGAAGAATCCATCAAGGGCTGCGTACCGATGAACGTGTTCGGTCTCGGCAACGTTTCGGAAGCTGCTGATGATTACATGCTGAGCGACAAGAAAGGCATCCGTGACCTCGACCAGCATTTCGCCGAGATGCTGCTCACAGGTGACCTGTACGAGGGCTGGGGTGCTGGCCCACTGTCAGTTGCGGCCGGTCTCACTTACCGTGAGGAATCCTTCAACCAGTACACGCGCCCGATCCCGTTTGAACGCTCCACCATCAACGCAGAAGCACTGGGTATCCGTGGCATCTCCGCCGGTATCACCGGTGGCAACCGTTCCATCCACCAGTTCTCGGCCACCAGCTGGGCCACCGGCTCTTTCGACGTGTGGGAATGGTTCGGTGAGATGAACGTCCCGCTGTGGCAATCCAGCACTGCAGAACGCCGACTGGACTCCACGTTCGCGTTCCGTCAGTCGGACTACTCGGCCACCGGCAAGATCGACAGCTGGAAAGTCGGCTTTGAATTCCAGGCCTTCGAAGACCTGCGTCTGCGTGTGACACAATCGCGCGACGTACGTGAACCCACCTTCGGCGAGCAGTTTGAGTCCGGCGGCGGCGGCGCCAACATTACTGATCCGGTAACCAAGAGCTCGTACACCATCACGCGCCTGTCGGGCGGCAACGCCAACCTGCTGCCGGAAGAAGCAGATACGCTCACTGCTGGTTTCGTCTACGCGCCCACCTTCGCTGCTTGGGCCGAAGGCTTCCAGGTGTCGGCAGACTGGTATGAAATCGACGTGTCCGGTCGCGTCAACACCCTGAGCGCACAGCGCATCATCGATGACTGTACGCTGGGCGATGCGGCTCTCTGCAGCCTGATCACGCGTAATTCGAGCACAGGACTCATCGAGCGGGTACTCGACATCAACCTGAACGTGGCCGCAGGCGTCACTTCAGGCATCGACATCGAGGCGCGCTACGATATGGAGCCGGACTTCTTCGATGGCGAGACCGAGAATCTGCGCTTCCGCCTGTTCGCCGGCAAGATGCTGGAGAACTCGATCACCACCAGCGTTTATCGTGATGACTTGGGCAGCCAGCAGTCTCCCGATTGGACCACGACGGTGTCAGCGGGCTACAACGTAGGGCCTTATGGCGCCACCTTGGTCGGCCGCTACTACGACAGCACCATTATCAACATCCTGTGGCGAGAAGGCATCGAAGTGGACGACAACCTCATCGCATCGCAGACCGTGGCCAATCTTATACTGAGCTACACCGGTGAAACCGCCACTGGCGGCAACTGGGTAGCCAGCTTCAACATCAACAATATTCTGGATCGCGATCCGCCGGTAATCGCTTCAGAAAGCCTCCGTGGCGGCCAGCAGTTCGTCGGCAATCAGTTTGATGTATTCGGAAGACGTTACCAGTTGAGTCTCAACTATAACTTCTGATGAAGGACAAAAGCGGAGGCAGAAATGCCTCCGCTTTTTCATCTGCGACTCCATTTGCTTGCGGGTTTTCCGGACGGTCCAATCCTTGCATAACTGCAAGAGACCCTCTGGTATCCAGTAACCTCATGGAATGACAACCGACATGACGTACCGCCTTCCCTCGCGCCGCCTGATCGTACTGCTGGCTGCACTGCTCATTGCAGCGTGCACACCTGAAGCACCACCGGCCGCGCCTGCACCATCGTGGACCCCTTACGACGAATCAGCCGAACTGGCTGCACTGGCCCTGCTACCGGACGATGACCTGCATTTTCGCCAGCTCAACTCCAGCTTGCGTGACAAGAACGCCATGTGGACCAACTTTGACGCCGAACTGCAAGCTTTCGGCGCCACCGAGTACCAGCGCATGCAGCCACTGGTGCTCGAAGCCGATGTAAGCGAGCTACAGGAAGCTGTTGCCTCAGGTCAGTTCAGTTACGAAGCGCTCACCCTGTTCTACCTGTATCGCATCCGGGAGATTGAAACTGACCATACGCGTTACCTGAATGCCGTAATCGCCACCAATCCGCTGGCGCTGGAGCAGGCTCGCGCCGCCGACCAGAGCCGCGCGGCAGGGACTGCCGGTATCGACACGGGCAGCCTGTTCGGGATTCCGGTCCTGCTGAAAGACAACATCAATGCAGCCGGTATGGCGACCACGGCGGGCGCTGCCGTGCTGCAGGACAACCGCACCGACAACGCCTTTGTGGTGGAGCGTCTGATCGCCCAGGGTGCTGTGATCCTGGGCAAGGCCAACCTCAGCGAGTGGGCGTATTTTTTCTGTGACGACTGCCCCAGTGGCTGGAGTGCGGTGGGTGGACAGACACTGAATCCCTACGGTCGTTTTGCCTTCAGCACCGGTGGCTCCAGTTCCGGCAGCGGTGCTGCGATCGCTGCCAATCTGGCGGCAGTAGCGCTGGGCAGTGAGACCTCCGGCTGGATCCTGTCTCCTGCCAGCCGTCACGCGGTAGTCGGCTTCAAGCCCACCACCGGACGCTTGAGCCGCAGCGGTGTGATCCCGATCTCGTCAACCCTCGACACCACTGGCCCGATCACGCGTTCAGTACGCGACGCCATCATTGTGTTCAATGCGGTGCAGGGTATGGATGCCACGGATGCGAAAATGGACCCGGCCCACGATGGACCGCTGACCGCCACGGCCTTGCCGCTGGCAGGCAAGCGCCTGGGGTACTTGCAGGAATGGCTGGAGCAACCGCTGTATGCGAATGCCATTGCACAGCTTGAGGCTGCCGGCGCCAGCATGATCGCGCTGGATACGCCGGTGCTGGACCTTGATGGCTTCGACAGCCTGCTGAGTGGTGAAATGTACCGCGACCTTGCTGCCTATCTTGGCACCCACGGCAGTGCGACGATTCCGGCAAAGCGCGTGGAAGATGTCATCGCCTTCAACAATACCGACCTTGCACTTCATGCTCCCTACGGCCAGTCGCTGCTCGACCGGATGCTGGAGTCGCCACAAACAGACACTGAAGTTGCGCAGCTTGCTGCCGGCATGCAGGCAGCAGCCGGAGATGTGATGGCAGCGCTGTTCACCACTCGTTCTCTGGATGCCCTGCTCTCGATCAACAATCGCAGCGCGGCACTGGCCGCACTGGCCAACTACCCTGCCCTTACCCTGCCGCTGGGGCTGGATAACACGGGCCAGCCGCAAGGACTGACGCTCATCGAATCCAGTTGGGAAGAACAGGCACTGGTGAGTCTGGCGCTGCCGATAGAGAGTCTCGTCGGTAATCGCCAGCCGCCTGCCGGCTATTGATCAGAGCAGCAATTCACCAGGACCAATCCATTGTTAGACGCCGCACAGACGGACAATCCAGGCGTGCTACATTTGCCCAATGACTTTCTTCCATTTGCCCGAATCCTGGTCCAAACCAACCAGACTGGTCTCCTGTCTGGCGCTGCTGGCCCTGCTCGGGGCCTGCGCCACGCCCCCGCAGTCTGCTGCCCTGTTGCGCCAGACGCGGGCAGACCTGCCTGCTGCAGCCCTCATCAACGACCTGCCGTTCTTTGCCCAGGATGACTATCAGTGCGGTCCGGCTGCACTGGCTACGGTTCTGCAGCACAGCGGCGTCTCCCTCACACCAGAAGATCTGGTACCGCTGGTCTATGTGCCACAGCGCAAGGGTTCCTTCCAGATCGAAATGAGTGCGGCGGCCCGGCAACAAGGGCGCGTGGTCTATACGCTGGCACCGGAGCTTGAGGCTCTGTTGCAGGAAGCTGCAGCAGGTCACCCGGCGCTGGTGTTGCAGAATCTGGGGCTGACGGCATGGCCGCGCTGGCATTTCGCCGTGGTGAAAGGTTACGACCTGGAGACGCGGCAGCTCATCCTCAACTCCGGGCGCCTGGAGAATTATGCTGTGGCGCTTGGCACCTTCGAACGCACCTGGGCACGCGCCGGGTATTGGGCCCAGGTGGTCCTGCCGCCGGGCCAGTTGCCGGCAACGGCCGAGCCTGAGTCACTGTTTCAGGCCCTTACTGCTCTGCAAGAAACGGGGCAGCAGGACACCGCCGCGCAGGCATACGACAGCGCATTGCAGCGCTGGCCCGCCAACCGCAGCCTGTTGATGGGTGCCGGCAACCTGCGTTATGCGATGGGTGAGAAGTCTGCGGCCCTGAAGCTGTTCCGTCGCGTCACGCAATTGCACACCGACTTCGCACCGGCCCACAACAACCTTGCCCAACTGCTGTTTGAGCAGGGTGTGCTGCCGGAAGCAATACTGCACGCGCGCCGGGCAGTTGCCCTTGGTGGGGACTTTACCCCGCTCTACCAGGACACCCTGCGGGAGCTCGAACAAGCGGCGGAGTAGTCGGCCGCATTTTTTTTCAGATCAGGGTGATCCTGCCCAGTGACCTGCGCGTACAAAGCCTCAATTCAGTCCCCCTCTTGCCCGGAGCCAGCTCCGGGTTTTTTTTTGGCTCTTTTCCCAAATTCGGGCGAGCTATGACCCGGCCATGGGCACGGTGTAGTTCGCCGTGAAGTTCAGAGAGTTTCGATAAAGGCCGCCACGTTTTCCATGTCGGCCTGCGCAATGGTTGCAGCTTGTGGCCACATCAGGGCACTCTGGTTACCGCGCGTCTCACCATTCTTGTAGGCAAGCAGGGCTTCCAGCAGATAGTCCTTGCCGCGACCGACAACGGCTGGCCCCACTACGCCCTGCCCCTTGTCGCCATGGCAGCTCTGGCACACGCTGGTGTAAACCTTGCTGCCGAGTTCGACCGGATCCGTTGCGGCTTCGGCCGCCATCTGGGCACGCAATCGCTCCAGCATGCTGCCTTCAGCAGCGACCTTCGCCTCGTAGCAGGCACCGAAGCACGCGTTGACCCGGGGTTGCGCCTTGATGTCCAGCGTGGAATAAGCGCCGACACTCAGTACTGCACTGAACAACGTCACACCAAGGGGTAAAATCAGATCCTTCATACTGCCTCCAGAGGAAAACTGCCTCTGATACGCAGCAGCGCGCAGTGCAGATCAGGACGATCTACTGTCGCGGGATTTACTTGCGCTGACGCGCTTGCTGCAACTTGCGATACAGCGAACGTACGCTGATGCCGGCCTGCGCTGCCGCGCGCGCCTTGTCACCGCCGCAGTCCTGCAGCAACTGGCGCAGGTAGCGCAGTTCCTGCTGCTTCAGGTCCGCCGGCAAGTCCCTGGCCCAATGACCGCCACCCGCATGCTGTCCTGCTGGCAGTGCTGTGGCTGAACCTGAGGCCTGCTCCAGTGGTTGTGCCAGTGCTGTGCTCCAACTGCGTTCGCTACGGTCGATGTCGAGGCAGCGGCCGATCACGTGATGATCGATGACATTGGTATTGGCCAGTACCAGCGCACGCGCGAGGATGTTGCGCAGCTCACGCACGTTGCCGGGATAGTCCTGCTGCCGCAGCAACGTGATGGCGCCTTCCGTGAGAATGTAATCGCGCTCCTGCTGCAGGCGCCGCAGCATGGTGTTGGCGAGCAGGCCGATGTCGTCCTTGCGTTCACGCAGCGCCGGCAGGTGGATGGGAAACACATTGATACGGAAATACAGGTCCTGGCGGAACTTGCCCGCGCGCACCAGCGCTCCGAGATCCTTGTGCGTGGCACAGATCAAACGAAAGTCCGTGCGCCGCGTTTCATTGCTGCCCACAGCGCGGAAGGTGCCGGTTTCCAGCAGGCGCAGCAGCTTCACCTGCAGTTCGGGTGGCACATCGCCGATCTCGTCGAGGAACAAGGTGCCGCCGTTCGCGGCTTCGGCAAGGCCGGACTTGTTGAGGATGGCTCCCGTAAACGCTCCCTTCACATGGCCGAAGAGTTCGCTTTCGAACAAGGTTTCGGTAAGGCCCGCACATTCCAGCGTGACCATCGCCTTGTGCTTGCGCTTGCTGGCGTTATGGATGGCGCGTGCGGCCAATTCCTTGCCGGTGCCGGATTCCCCGAGCAGCAGCACGGTGGCGTCACTGGGACCTACGCGTGCGATGTTCTCCACCAGTTGATTGAAGCTCGCACTCTTGCCGACGAGCTCACTGCGATCCACCTGCGGGCTGGCGTGCGCTACCGGCTTCAACAATTCCACGAAATATTTGAGCTGGCCCTGGGCATCCAGCAGCGGCAGCAACTCCACATCCACGTGCTCGCGGCCGCGCGGCGTCTGGTGGATGTGCAGCACGCGTTCGCGCTCGCCGCTGGCCACTGCCTGCTGCAGCGGGCACTGCTCGCCGGCCTGGTCGCAGGGCACGTCATAGCCGTGCGAAACGCGATAGCAGTTCGCGATGCGGTCCGTGGGAATGGCGCCGAAGCTGTCGAGGTAGCGCTGATTGGCCGCAAGGATACGGTAGTCCACTGTCACCAGGATGGCGGGATAGTCGTAGAGGTCCAGCATGGCCGCGAGGTCGGGATGGGTGTCGCGCGCGATGATCTGCATGGATGCTCCAGTGATCTGCCATTATTGGCAAAATTATCTGTCACTTTGTCATTTTTGACTATCATCCTGTCAATTGCGCAGACACAACTGTAACCCGATCGCCCAGTGCCGCTCTGAACGTTAGCATTTATTCTTTATTTTCAATCAGTTGAACCCTGCGACAAAGTGCCACAGGGTACTGGCACAAGAGCTGCAACGTGTCTGACGAACAGGGCAAGGTTCCAGCCCACCCAAATCAACCGTAGGGGCGGGCCCCCGTGCCCGCCCGCACAATGCCACCAGGAGGCAACCATGAGCACCAATCACAAACCCGAAGTCTTCGCGTTCTATGACAAGGACACCGCCACCTTCTCCTATGTCGTGAAGGACCCCTCCTCCCCCGCCTGCGCCGTGGTCGATTCCGTAATGGATCTCCACTACTCCTCCGGCACCATCAGCTACAAAGGTGCTGACACCATCATCGACTTCATCCAGAAGCACAAGATGAAGGTGGAATGGCACATCGAGACGCACGTGCATGCCGACCACTTGTCCGCTGCGCCCTACATCCAGCAGAAACTGGGTGGCAAGATCGGCATCGGCGACAAAATCACCGTGGTACAGGATGTGTTCGGCAAGGTGTTCAACGCCGGCACGGAGTTCCGGCGCGATGGCTCCCAGTTCGATCATCTGTTCCACGATGGTGACAAGTACAAGGTAGGCAACCTCGACGCCGTGGCGCTGCACACGCCTGGCCATACACCGGCGTGCATGACGCATGTGATCGGCGATGCAGCCTTCGTGGGCGACACCCTCTTCATGCCTGACCAGGGCACGGCGCGCGCCGATTTTCCGGGCGGCAGCGCACATACGCTGTTCCAGTCCATCCACCGCATCTACCAGTTGCCGGACGACACGCGTCTCTTCATGTGCCACGATTACCCGGAAGACCGCGAAGTGGAATACGAGACTACGGTAGCGGCCGAAAAAGCCGGTAACATCCACGTCAGCCTTGATGTGGACGAAGCTGCCTACGTGAAGCGTCGCGAAGCGCGCGATGCCACACTGGAAATGCCGCGCCTGATCCTGCCTTCATTGCAGGTCAACATGCGCGCCGGCCACTTGCCACCGCCGGAAGACAACGGCTTGGCGTATCTCAAGATCCCCCTGAATGCCTTCAAAAAGTGAGGACAGTGTCATGCAGATCAAAACCATAACGCCGCTGTTTACCGTCTCGGACCAGATTACGGTCGCCGACATACCGGCGCTGCAGGCACAGGGAGTGCAGGTGCTGGTCTGCAACCGCCCCGAAGGCGAAACCCCCGACCAGCCTGCATGGGCCGAACTGGCACAGGCGGCCCAGGCCGCTGGCATGCAGGTCTGCAACGTGCCGGTGGTACAGGACACCATCAATGCCGCCGACGTGCGCGACTTCGCCAAAGCGCTGCAGGACGGCATGCGCATCCACGCTTATTGCCGCAGCGGCGCGCGCACCACGCATCTGTGGGCTCTGGCACAAGTGGCGGCGGGTCAACCTGCCGCTGACGTCATCGCCACCGCCCGTGACGCCGGTTACGACCTCAGCGCACTCACCACGCGTTTCGCCGGCGTCATCAAGGAACTGACGGGCGCCTTCGACGCACTGGCGGTCCAGCGCCACTGCCCAATCCTCATCATTGGTGGTGGTGCAGCCGGTATCGCGCTGGCCAGCAGCCTGCTGAAGCGCGCTCCGGGTCTCGACATCAGCATCGTGGAGCCTGCATCCGACCATTATTACCAGCCGGGCTTCACACTGGTGGGCGGCGGCATCTTCAACGCCGCGCAAACGAAGCGCAGTGAAGCCTCGGTGATGCCCAAGCAGGTCAACTGGATCAAAAGCGCCGTCACCCACATCCTGCCGGAGCAGAACCAGGTAGTGCTGTCCGATAACAGCAAGCTGGGCTATGAGCGACTCGTTGTGTGCCCGGGCCTCAAGCTCAACTGGGGTGCCATTTCCGGCCTCGAGGAAGCTCTGGGCAAGAACGGCGTGACCTCCAACTACAGACCTGATCTGGCGCCCTACACCTGGCAACTGGTGCAGGGCCTGAAACAGGGCAAGGCTCTCTTCACCCAGCCACCGATGCCGATCAAGTGTGCCGGCGCACCGCAAAAGGCGCTGTACCTGTCCTGCGATCATTGGCTCAAGCAGGGTGTCATCAAAAACGTCGACGTACGCTTCTGCAATGCCGGCCCCGTGCTGTTCGGCGTGAAGGAGTATGTGCCGGCGCTGATGGAGTACATCGAGCGCTACGGCGCGAAACTGCAGTTCGGCCACAACCTCGTGAAAGTCGATGGTGCCAACAAGCTGGCCACCTTCGCGACGACCGGTGCCGATGGCAAGCCCACGCTGGTGGAAGAGCGCTTCGACCTGCTGCACGTGGTACCACCGCAGTGCGCGCCCGACTTCATCCGTAACAGCAGCGTAGCGGATCGTGCCGGCTGGGTAGCGGTGAACCAGAACACGCTGAAGCATGTGAAATATGCCAACGTCTGGAGCCTCGGCGATGTCTGCAGCGCACCCAATGCCAAGACTGCAGCGGCCATCCGCAAGCAGGCGCCGGTGGTGGCCTGCAACATTATCGCTGACATCAGCCGCAGTCCTGCGCAGTACCATTACGACGGCTATGGTGCCTGCCCGCTGACCGTGGAGAACGGTCGCGTGGTGATGGCGGAGTTCACCTATGGCGGCAAGCTGGCGCCGTCTCTGCCCAGCTGGCTGATGCAGGGCACGCGCCCCACCTGGATGGGCTGGCTGCTGAAGAAAGTGTTCATGCCGACGCTGTACTTTGACTTCATGCTGAAAGGCCGTGAGTTGATGGTGAATCCCGAGAAGAAACCAGGCTGAGGAGCAGACACCGATGTTGAGCCGCTTGCTGCCCTGCCTGCGTTGGTTGCGGGTATATGACCAGCGCACCTTGAGCAGTGACCTCGTGTCCGCACTGATCGTGACGATCATGCTGATCCCGCAGTCACTGGCCTATGCACTGCTGGCCGGGTTGCCGCCGGAAACCGGCTTGTACGCCAGCATCCTGCCGCTTGCGGCCTATGCCGTGTTCGGCACCAGCATGACCATGGCCGTGGGTCCGGTGGCAGTGATTTCCCTGATGACGGCTGCTGCCACCGCCAAGGTGGTCGCCAGCGGACTGATGGGCGCACTCGAAGCTGCCATACTGCTGGCGTGGTTGTCCGGCGCCTTCCTGCTGCTGCTCGGTGTATTGCGTGTCGGCTTTGTGGCAAATTTCCTGTCACATCCGGTGGTGGCGGGTTTCATCACAGCGTCGGGCCTCATCATCGCGCTGGGCCAGCTGAAGCATTTGCTCGGTATCCAGGCCGCCGGCGATGCACTGCCCGAACTCCTCGAAACGCTGTTCCACAGCATTGCCGACTTCAATCCGGCCACTCTCGCGATTGGCGGCGGCAGCCTCTTGTTCCTGCTGTGGGCACGTTCTGGCCTCAAGTCCCTGCTCAAGCGTACGCAGCTGTCCGACTATCTGATCAACATCCTGGTCCGCATTGCGCCTGTGTTTACCGTGTTGATCACGGTACTGCTGGCCTGGCTGCTGCGACTCGACGAGCAGGGCGTGGTGCTGATGGGTGCCATTCCTCCGGGTCTGCCGCAGTTGCAGTTACCGGATGCCGATCTGGCAGTAATGCGCCAACTGCTGCTGCCGGCAGTGATGCTGTCCATCATCGGCTATGTCGAGTCGGTGTCGGTGGGCAAGACACTGGCTGCACGCCGACGCCAGAAGATCGATCCGGACCAGGAACTCATCGGTCTGGGTGCAGCCAATATTGCATCGGGGCTCAGCGGTGGCTTCCCGGTCACAGGGGGATTTTCACGTTCGGTGGTGAATTTCGACGCAGGTGCCGTAACGCCCGCCGCCAGCTTCTTTACCGCCATCGGCATCGCCATCGCCACGCTGCTGTTCACCGGCTTCCTGGCCTGGCTGCCCAACGCCACGCTGGCGGCCACCATCATCATCGCCGTGCTGGGTATCGTGGATTTCTCGGTGCTGAAGCGCACCTGGGCCTATTCATTGTCGGATTTCATCGCCGTGGCCACCACGATGGGCGTGACGCTGCTGTTCGGCGTGGAAATCGGCGTGAGCTGCGGAGTGGGAGCATCACTCATGCTGCACCTCTACAAGACCTCGCGCCCGCACATCGCGGAAGTCGGTGAAGTACCGGGAACCGAACACTTCCGCAACGTGAAACGGCATCAGGTCGTCACACACCCACAGATCCTGTCGCTGCGGATCGACGAGCGGCTGTACTTCGCCAACGCGTCCTACATCGAGGACGAGATTCTCGCGGCACTGGCCGAGCGACCGGCCCTCAGGCACGTCATCCTCATGTGCACGGCCGTCAACGAGATCGACATCAGCGCGCTGGAAGTACTGGAAGCTCTCAACGAGCGCCTGCGTGAACTCGGTATCAGTTTCCACCTCAGCGAGATCAAGGGCCCGGTGATGGACAAGCTGCAGAAGACGCACTTTCTGGCGCAGCTCAGCGGCAAGGTTTTCCTCAGCCAGCACCAGGCCGTGCAGTCTCTCCTTGCCAGCAGCGATTGAAGCAGGCAAATATTTGTAATAGCTTCACGCCTGACCCCTGATCCCGCCCGCGACGTATCTTCCCGCATGACAGCCACCATTTTGCCTTTTGAGCGCCCCTTGCAGGACGCCCTGTTTTCGGTCCACAGCATCGTGCCGGACAGCGCCATCACCGCGGACCTGCTCGGCACCGAGCGCCACAGCCATGCCGTGCAGGTAACCCCGCAGGGGCACTTGCTGACCGTGGGCTACTGCATCATGGAGGCCAGTGACGTATGGCTGACCAACCGCAAGGGCCAGACTGCGCAAGCCATCGTGCTGTGCAATGACTATGACTCAGGCCTGGCACTGCTGCGTCCGAGTACACCGCTGGGCAACTTTCACCTCGACACGGCAACGGTCGCGGATCTGCAGGAGGGCGAGACCCTGCAGGTGCTCGCATCCGGAGATCGCGACGCCCACCCGGTACAGCTCGCCACTATCCAGGAATTCGCAGGCCGCTGGGAATACCTGCTGGATCAAGCGCTGTACACGGCACCCCTGTTCGAGCGTTGGTCCGGCGCTGCTTTGCTCACGAACGATGGCAGACTCTGCGGCATTGGCTCGCTGGCGCTCGGCATCCGCGCGCCGGGGCAGCAGGAGGTGGAAGCCGGCAATCTGTTCGTACCGGTGGATCTGGTGATGCCGCACCTCGAGTACATGACGCTGCACGGCAACAAGCCCGGCAGTCTGCGCCCCTGGCTGGGAATGCTGGTCGAAGAACATGAAGCCGAAATCCAGGTGATTGGCGTCTATCACAATGCCCCGGCTGCGAAGGCCGGCCTGCAGCCAGGCGACGTCATTCTCTCCGTGGGACGCCAGCCCGTCAGCTCCATGGCCGGCTT
The DNA here is from genome assembly GCA_044338855.1 of Pseudohongiellaceae bacterium. Taxonomy (GTDB): domain Bacteria; phylum Pseudomonadota; class Gammaproteobacteria; order Pseudomonadales; family Pseudohongiellaceae; genus CAILUG01. The sequence goes on from JBIIWP010000036.1 coordinate 22,715, forward strand.
CTTCCGCAGAGTCTGGCACTGCGGCCCGGCCGGAACAGCCATCTCCCTTACCGTCAGCAATGGTACCGATACGCGTGAACTGCTGCTCGACACGACCGATCGTGACAGCTTCTTCCTGCGCCACATGGCAACCATGCTCAACTGAATTCGCTTACCACCCGGACCTGATCCATGCGCATGCTTTCCTGGAACGTAAACGGCCTTCGCGCCGTCATGAAAAAAGACTTTCTGCCCGCCATGATGGCGGAAAACGTGGACGTGATCTGCCTGCAGGAAACCAAGGCCCAGGACGACCAGGTGCGTGAAGCCCTGACCGACCTCAAGGGCTACCACATCTTCAGCAACTCCGCCGTGAAGAAGGGCTACTCGGGAACTGCCATCCTCACGCGCAAGCAGCCGTTGACAGTTCGCTACGACATCGGCATTGCGGAGCACGACCAGGAAGGCCGCGTGATTGCCGCCGAGTATGCGGACTACTACCTCGTCACGGTTTACACCCCCACCTCGGGCAGCGAGCTCAAGCGACTGGGTTACCGTCAGGGCTGGGACCGCGACTTCCTGCGATATCTCCGGCAATTGGAAGCCCACAAGCCGGTGGTGGTGTGCGGCGATCTCAACGTAGCGCATACCAGCATGGATCTCGCGCGCCCAAAAGAGAACTACAACAAGGCAGCCGGCTACATGCAGGAAGAGATCGACGGGATGACCAACCTGCTCGCAGCTGACCTCGTCGATACCTGGCGTCACCTGAACCCGGAACAGCGCAAGTACACCTGGTGGAGCTACCGCGCCGGCGCACGCGAGCGCAATGTCGGCTGGAGGATCGATTACTTTCTCACGTCAAAAGCGCTGACAGGATCGATCCGGCATGCGGACTGCCTGAACCACGTGCATGGTTCTGATCATTGCCCGGTGCTGCTGGAGCTTGCCTGACCTCAGTTGATAAGGGCGAAGCGCGGCACTTCGATGCCGTCTACCACCACACTTTCGGTAAACATGGTCAGCGGCCGCACCCAGTAACCGCCCTCGCCATAGAGCGGTACGTAAAGCACCATCACCTCCTCTGTCTCGGAGTGGCGCGCAAAGCCCACCACCGAATAGTCCCTGCCTTTATAGTGGCGATAGCGCCCCAAGGGTATGGTTTGCATGTGTTTTGGCCCTTCATGAAGTTTCGGTAAAGAACGCGAGGCTCTTTATCACATATTAATGCGGAATTTATCCGGGGTTAAAAGGCCGCGCGCACACTGCGCAGCGTGAACCAGAAGCAACTCGACATCGCACGCGACAACGGCTGGATGGCTTCGCTGCAAAGCTACGACACCCGCACCCTGTACGCCGTGCTTGAACATCCCCAACGCGACCTGATGACAAAGGTGGCGCTGGCGACTTCCTTCACTGCCGATGGCTGGCTTTACTTCCTGATCCTGCCGGCCATCATAATTGTAAAGCCAGACGAAACGCGGGACTACCTGCATCTTGCGCTTGCCGCGTTCGCCCTCGAACGTGCCTTGTATTATTTTTTCAAGAACGTGTTCCGCCGGCGTCGCCCCCCGGCTGCAATCGAAGGCTTCCGTTCCGTCATCACGGCCTCAGACCGCTTCAGCCTGCCCTCCGGCCATACCTCTGCCGCCTTTCTCTTCGTCACCTTCCTCTGCGTCGGACTGCATTGGATCTTCCTGCCTCTCTATGCCTGGGCCCTGGCCGTAGGCGCTTCCCGTGTGATTCTTGGTGTGCACTTTCCCACCGACATCGTCCTGGGTGCCCTGTTGGGCAGCAGCATTGCCGTCTTCATTCTTTGAGCCTGCGGGCAGGGGTCACTCATGCACATCCTCTACGGCGTACAAGGCACCGGGAATGGCCACATCAGTCGTGCCAGCGCCATGCTGCATGCCTTCAGCAAGTACCCTGACATCACGGTTACGTGGCTGCTGAGCGGGCGTGAGCGCGAACGCGGCTGTGGCGCCATCCAGCAGTTCGAGTGGCGCGAAGGAATCACCTTCGTCACCGGCAACGGCCGTGTGCAGATGCTGCCCACGCTGTTCAAGAACAACCTGTTCCGTTTCGTCAGTGATGTGCGCAATCTCGACCTGCGCCCCTACGACCTCGTGATCTCCGATTATGAGCCGGTGATCAGCCATGCTGCGCGCCGGCGCGGCGTACCCACCACTGGCATCGGCCATCAGTACGCCTTCGAACACAGGATTCCACTGGAAGGTACCAATCCGGTGGTCAACACCCTGATGAAGGTATTTGCGCCGGTGGATCTTGGCATCGGTCTGCACTGGCACCACTTCGATGCGCCGATCCTGCCGCCCATCATCGATCTGGAATTGCCGGAGCAGCTGCCGCCGGTGCAACCCGACAAGGTCATCGTGTACCTGCCTTTCGAGAACCTGCAGGCCATCCGCAGCGTGCTGCAGGGCTTTCGCGGCTTCGACTTCACCATTTATCACCCGGACGCCGTCATGGAAGACAGTGGCAACCTGCACATACGCCCGATCTCGCGCCGCTTCAAACAGGACCTGCTGGATGCTGCAATGGTCATGACCAATTCCGGCTTCGAGCTGATCAGCGAATGCCTGCAACTGGGCAAACGCATCCTGACCAAACCGTTGCAAGGCCAGATGGAGCAACTGTCCAACGCGGCAGCGCTGCGCGAGCTGGGTTATGCCCATGTGATCAAGACGCTGGATGAGAAATCGATTGGTGCCTGGCTGCAGGACAGCAAGCCAGCATTGCAAGTGATCTATCCGGATGTGGCAGGCGAACTGGCTCGCTGGATCGCCACAGGGCGCAAGGAAAGCCGCGAAGAACTGGCCCGCGACCTCTGGCTCAGGACAGCAGCCTGAAACGACGCACCCGGCGCTGCAGTTCGCGCAGCTTGTCGGGCTCGCCGTGGCGGCTCACATAAGCCAACTCGACGTAGAGCCGCGTGATCGCCTCCGCATCGTCACGCCATTGCGGATTGGCGACCCCGATACGCTGCAGGTACTGCTGCGGCGTTTCACCGGGCGCACGTGTGAAGCCCTGCTTGTCCAGTGCCTGGCAGAAGCGCAGATACAGGCGTGAAGCCGCCGGTCGCGTCTCGAACGGTGCCAGCCGGAACAGTGTCCAGGCGATGAGCAGACCAGCCAGGGTCATGAAGCCAACTACAGCCAACAGTATCTTCAGCTTCGTGACCGTGCCGAACAATCGGCTGAACAGGCTGAACTGCATGTCCTGGTCGTAGTTCAGGACGAAGCGGTTCCACGCATAATCCACCATCTCCACGCGGTAGCGCAGTTCATTGAGCAGCAGGCTGTTGTTGAAGCGCATCAGCGTGAACATCTCGTCCTGCATGAACTGCTCTTCTTCCTGCAGCACTTCGTTGCTGCCCGCGTCGATACGCCCCGGCGCGACCGCCGCCGTCGGGTCGTAGCGCACCCAACCCTGTCCCTCCAGCCACACCTCTGACCACGCGTGGGCATCATACTGACGCACCATAAGTGTGCCATCGTAGGGATTGTATTCACCCCCCATGTACCCGGTAACGACGCGCGCCGGAATACCTGCCGCCCGCATCAGGAAGGTAAAGGCGCTGGAAAAATGCTCGCAGAAACCGGCACGGGTTTCGAACAGGAACTCATCCACCGGATTGTCACCCAGCACCGGCGGACTCAGGGTGTAGCTGAACTGCTCATCACGGAAGCGCGCCAGTACGGCGTCGATGTAGGCCTGGTCGCTGCCGGCGGACTCACGCAACGCGGTCGCGAGTTCCCACGCCCGCAGGTTGGACTGCCGCGGCACCAGACGCGAACGCCGCAGCTCACCGGCCTGCAGGTCACCACCCACGCTGTAGTCAAGCCAGGAGCGTACGTCATAGGTGAATCGCTGGTTGACGCGTCTCACGCTGCTGACCTGGTAATCGT
>JBIIWP010000037.1:0-26560 GCA_044338855.1 Pseudohongiellaceae bacterium
GCAGAGCGTATCCGCAGCATCAGTGTACCCTCACCCATTCGTTGCGTACCCGCACATTCTGGGTAAGCGACATGTTGACGAAAGCATCATTGCTGAGCTGACCTTCCAGCGTGATGGTGATCTGCCGCGTTTCCACCGTGATGTCACCGCTGCTGGCGACCGGGACGTTCTCGTAACAGTCGACCTCTTCGGCGTTGTCATCGGTGCCGTCGGCATCGTCGTCGACTTCATTGGGCTCGCGCGTGTTGAGGCACACAGAACCGGACAGATCGAAGGTCAGGTTCGTGACCGTGACCATACCGGGATCAGTCAGGTCCACCCAGGTGTTGTTCGCCGTCGCGCAGGTATCCGGATCGGCCGTGTTGCCCGAAGTCCGCATTTGCACGGTACCAGTATTCAGCCGGAACCCCCCCAGCTCGACGGCATCAACCACGCCATCTTCGTCGCGATCATAGGCGTACACGATACAGCTGCCGCTGCCAGTGGCAAGCTGCTGGACATTGGAGGTCATGTTGTTGAACACTTCCATGGCGGTCAGGTTCACGACGCTGAAGGCATTGTCGGTAGGGAAATCAGGTGATGTGATGTTGCTGGTGTAACCGACTCGACGGAATTCTCCGACCATGACGCTCATCAAGGTGCCCAGCTCCTGGCTCAGTTTGCTGCCCGCCAGAGTATTCATCGAACTGGTGTAGGTGGCCAGATACCCGAGCAGCACGGAACTGATCACGCTCATGCCCAGGGCAATCGTGATCATCAGCTCCGTGATGGTCAGGCCTGCCTGGAAGCGATGGTTCATCTTGCGCATCTTCATCAGCTTCATCAGCTTCATCAGCAATCCTGATAACGTTCCATGCTGCCGTCTGGCGTGCACAGTGAGACTCTGCCCAGCAGGTTCACGGCGACGCGCAGCTGGTTGCCATCGGTGCCGGTCATATTCACCTGACCCGAAGTGGACGTGCCGCGTGTCGGGTCAAAGATGAACTGCGTCGTGGCAGTCGAAAAATCTGCGATGTTCATGATCACGCCTGCATGGTCAGCATCGGTATAGCGCATCAGCACCAGGTCTCCCGCATCCACCGCACCGGTGCCGGGATCCAGCGAGGCATCCCCGTCGCTTACCACCATCCGGCAGGAATTTACGCCATTTGCCGTGGTGATGGTGAGATCGCACAGACTGTTGACGCTGCTCATGCCATATTCCCAGGACGCCGTGGCATCCACGGCGAAATTGACGTAGACGAGCGTGTTGCGCGAAACGGCTTCGGAGCGTGCCTGCTGAAGGTGCGAATACACCTGCTCTGCCGCCCCGATCAGACGCTGGTTGGCACTGAACCCGCTCAAACTGGGCACACCCACGGAAATGATGATCGCCAGGATCGCCATGGCGATGAGCATTTCCAGCAGGGTAAAACCTTTCATGTGCTTCCTCACTGGATCAGCATAGTAGGGGAACCGCGCCAAACCCGTGACGCGCAAGGCAGTTCAGGCCGGCGGCACCATGATTTTAACCACAATGTGACAGGTGTCACGAAACGCTGCCTCGCAACTCGCGTGGCATCGAGAACACGATGTGCTCCTCCACTCCCTTCATCTCGCGCGGCGAGCGGCCACCCAGCGACTCAAGGTGGCGGATGACCTCCTGGACCAATACCTCGGGCGCGGATGCACCGGCCGTAACTCCAACGCTGGAAACTCCTTCCAGCCAGACAGCCTGGATCTCGGAAGCCTTGTCGATGAGGTAAGCCGTGCAGCGGCTGCGCTCGGCCAGCTCGCGCAGGCGGTTGGAATTGGAGCTGTTCGGGGAACCCACCACCAGCACCAGCTGACTTTCCAGAGCCAACTGCTTGACGGCATCCTGGCGGTTCTGCGTGGCGTAGCAGATGTCGTTCTTGCGCGGACCCGTGATAAGCGGAAAGCGCTTATGCAGGGCATCAATGATTCGGGCAGTATCGTCCATGGACAGGGTGGTCTGCGTGACGAAGGCAAGTCGCGAGGGGTCCTGCACTTCGAGCGTGCGCACATCATCTTCGTCTTCCACCAGGTAAATGCGGCCACCATGGCTTTCATCGTACTGCCCCATGGTGCCCTCTACCTCCGGATGGAAGGCGTGACCGATCAGGATACATTCCTGCCCGCTGCGGCTGTAGCGCAGCACTTCCATGTGGACCTTGGTAACGAGTGGACAGGTGGCATCGAACACCTTGAGCCCAAGTGCCGCAGCTTCGTCCTTGACGGTACGCGATACCCCATGCGCACTGAAGATCACGATGGGGGCCGGGTTGCCCGGAGTAGCGGCCGGCACGTCCTGCAATTCGTCCACGAACACCGCACCGCGCTGACGCAGACTGTCCACCACGAACTTGTTGTGCACGACCTCGTGACGCACATAGATGGGGGCCCCGTAGAGATCGAGCGACTGGTTGACGATATCGATGGCGCGATCCACCCCGGCACAGAAGCCGCGCGGATTGGCAAGCTGGATGCTGAAGGCGGGTTCTTGAGAGTGTGTGGACATGCGTCAAGCCTGTGGTTGATTGGGGCTGGACGCTGGCTGCACGTCCACGATACTGGCCCGGAAACGGATCGTCTTGCCGGCGAGCGGGTGGTTGAAGTCGATGTGCACCCACTGGCTGTCGAAGCTGCGCACGACACCGGCCTGGCTGAAGCCGTTGCTGTCGCCAAAATCCACTACCAGCCCCTCTGCCAGTTGCAGGTCGGGCGGAAAGCGGAAGCGCGGAAAGCGCTGGATGTTGCCGTCACTGGGCTTGCCAAAAGCACGCTCCGGCGGCAGCAGCAACTCGCGGGTGTCGCCGGCATGAAGGCCATAGAGGCTTTGCTCGAAGTCCGGCAAGAGCGAACCGTCACCCACGATGAAGCTGGCGGGCGCGCGGCCAAAGCAGCTGTCGACAACTTCGCCACTGTCGAGCTCAAGTGAAAAATGCAGCGTCACCTGCCTGTCGGGACCTATTTCACCAGGAGCAAGGGCCGGTGCGATTGCAGCAACAGCAGCGACCGGAGACAGGGTCTTTGCATCCAGCTGCACTACTGTTATCAGGCCCTCAGGCCTTGCTTGCGTCATGTTGGTCTCCGTTGAGGAACACATCCAGTGCCAGCAGCACGGCGCCGACACTGATCGCGGCATCCGCGATGTTGAAGGTGGCAAAGCGCCAGTCACCGGCATACACGCTGATGAAGTCGATCACATGTCCCAGCACCACGCGGTCATAAAGATTGCCCAGTGCACCGCCCAACACCAGCGTCAGCGCAACGCCCAACATCACCTGTTTACAGGGCAGGCGCCAAAGCCACACCGATATGCCCGCACTGACCAGCAACGAAATGCCCGCCAGGATCCAGCGCTGCCAACCGCCCACGTCACTAAGGAAACTGAAGGCTGCGCCGGTGTTGTAGACGAGCAGCAGGTCAAAGCCGGGGAAAACCGGCAACGGCTGGCTGTAGGCCAGCAAGCTGTTGCACAGGTACTTGGTGAGTTGGTCCAGCGCAACGATGCCGACAACGGCGCCCGCGAGGAACGGTTTGGACAGCTGGTGCATCCAGAGCGTACGGTAATTCATGCCTGCAATGCCTGTGAGTGGATGACATCGGGCAACTGCAGTATGCGCCTGGCCTGCTGGAGGTCGAGCGCAATCTGCTGTTTCAGGGCCTCTAGCCCACTGAATTTCAATTCATCGCGCAACTTGTGCAGGAACTGCACCTGCAAGCGCTTGCCATAAATGTCGCCGTTGAAATCCAGCAAATGTACTTCCAGGGAGGGCACCGGCTCCAGGCTGACCGTGGGTTTGATGCCAAGATTGGCGACACCGGGCAACGAGCGGCCTTCCAGCACCGTGCGTACGGCAAACACGCCAGTCATCGGCAGCGCCGACATCTGCAATTGCACGTTGGCAGTGGGCGCGCCGAGCTGACGGCCAAGCTGGCGTCCCCGCACGATCTCGCCGCTCATGGCATAGGGACGACCCAGTAACCCGGCGGCACGCGCGCAGTTGCCCTGTTGCAGGTAGCTGCGCACCAAGGTGCTGCTCACGCGCTCGCTGCCCTGCTCGCATTTGGCGACGCTGTCCACGTCGAACCCCAGTTGCGGGCCAAGTTGCTGCAACAGCGCGAAATCCCCACCACGCTGCCTGCCAAAACGAAAATCGTCACCAATCACGAGGACGCGGATGCCAAGCCCGTGGACAAGGAAGTCTCGTACGAAAGCTTCTGCTGATAACTGACTGAGCGCCGCATCGAAGCGCATGCGGAGGACCGCCGTGATCCCCAAGCCTTCCAGGAACGCCACCTTGTCGCCAAAAGGCGTGAGCCGCGCGGGGGCAGCAGCAGGCGCGAAGAACTCCTCGGGCTGCGGCTCACTGAGGATGACCACCGTGGGCAAACCGAGATCGGCGGCACGCTGCTGTACCTCGGCCAGGATGCGCTGGTGCCCGAGATGCATACCGTCATACTTGCCGATCGTGGCCACGCAGGGTCCGAGCGCGGCCCGGGCCTGCGCCGGGGCATCAAAAATTTGCATGTACAGGATAAATCTCCCGGAAAATCAGGGGGCTATTATACGCACTCACGGCGTACTAGATGCGGAAATGTGCCAGGCGCAAGCCGCCCAGCCACAGGGCCACCAGATAGCTGAGGCCGCCAGCGGCACACACCAGGGCCAGCCAGCCAACGCGCTGCAGGTCAGTCCAGGCGATCCATACGGCATCGGGCCGTGACAGCAGGTACAGCACCAGCAGCATGCACAGCAGCGCAGCGCCCACGCGCAGCATCAGCAAGGGCCAGCCCGCTCCGGCATCAACGCCGCCTTGCCGGTGCAAACCCCACCACAGCAGGCCGGCGTTGATGAAGGCCGATATCGACGTCGCCAGTGCCAGTCCCACATGGGCCAGAGGTATCAGCAGGATAAGGTTCAGGACCATGTTGCTGACCATGGCGATGACGCCATAGCGCACCGGGGTCCTGGTGTCTTGCCGCGAAAAATACGCCGATGCCAAAACCTTGATCGCCATGAATGCCAGCAAGCCCAGCGAGTAGGCTTGCAGGCTCTGCGCGGTCGGCACCACCGAATCGACGCCGAATTCACCCCGCTGGTAGAGCGTGATGATGAGTGGATGCGCCAGGCTCACCAGCGCCACCGAGGCAGGCAGGCCCATGACCACGATGCAGCGCAATCCCCAATCCAGCGTGCGCCCGAATTCCACTGTGTCACCACGGCTGTGGATACGCGACAGCGTCGGCAGGATTACGGTAGCGATCGCAATGCCGATGATGCCCAGCGGCAATTCCATCAGGCGATCCGAGTAGTACAGCCAGGAGACACTGCCATCCCCCTCTATCGACGTGGCCAGGATAGTGTCCAGCATGAGATTGATCTGTCCCACGGACACACTGAACATCACCGGCAGCATGAGGCTGAGCACCTGTTTGACGCCCGGATGTCGGCCTTTAAAGCGCGGGCGGGGCACCAGCTTCAGGTGGGCAAGGAAGGGCAGCTGGAACATCAGTTGCAGCCCGCCCGCCATCAAGACCCCCCAGGCCAACGCCATTGCGGGCTCGCTGAACAGGGGGCCCAGCAGCAGCGCAGAACCAATCAGCACTACATTGAGGATGACCGGAGTGAGGGCGGGTGCAGCAAAGTGCCCATAACTGTTGAGAACCGCACCCGCGAATCCCGTCAGCGAGATCAACAGGATGTAGGGGAAGGTGATGCGCAGCATCTCTGCAAGCAGCGCGAACTTGGCGTCGTCGTCCAGGTAGCCGGGGGCGAAGATGCCCGCCAGTACTGGCGCCGCCAGCACCCCAATGACGGTAATCAGGGCCAGCACCAGACCCAGGCTGCCCGCCACATGATCCAGAAACAGTCTGATCTCGTCCCGCGTGGCGTTGGTGCGATACGATGACAGCACGGGGACGAAGGCCTGTGAAAAGGCGCCTTCTGCAAACAACCTGCGCAGGAAATTGGGAATTTTGAAGGCCACGAAGAAAGCGTCGGCCGCAGCGCTGTCGCCGAACAGGGCCGCAAAGACCATTTCCCGGACCAGGCCCAGGATGCGCGAGATGAACGTGGATCCCGAGGTCACTGCCGAGGAACGCAGCAGGCTGCGACCTTCCCCACCCGGATTCCGGTTTGAACTGGATGGTTCGGGGGCTGTCGGCATGGAGAGGGCTGAGGCGGGATGGTGACAGCATGTTACCGGGTGGCGTGCCACCATGCCAGCAACCTGCGAGCCTTGACTTTCGCCCCCTTAAACTGCATATTGCGCGTCTTTTTTCGGGGGGCGTCTCCCGGAATCCGGCTTTCAAACAAACCAGCAACCCAGACAGGTTCCAGGAGTCCACTTTGGCTAACACAGCTCAGGCCCGCAAGCGCGCCAAACAGGCGGAAAAGCGCCGCCGCCACAACGCCAGCTTCCGTTCCATGGTGCGTACCTACATCAAGAAAGTAGTCACTGCCATTGAGACGAAGGATTACGACAAGGCCAGCGCCGCCTACAACGAGGCCGTGCCGGTAATCGATCGCATGGCAGACAAGGGCATCATCCACAAGAACAAGGCAGCTCGCCACAAGAGCCGTCTGAACGACTCCATCAAGGCCCTGCGCGCCTGATCCAGACCGTTCACGCTGTTGCAGAAGATTCATGAAAACCGGCCCAGGCCGGTTTTTTTATGCCTTCCCGGTGGGGCCTGCCTGACGTTATAGTCCTGTTCAACGCATCAGCCCTGAGAGCTCCTCCCTTACAGCGAAGGAACCCGGTTTGCCATGACGAACGTCCCCACCATTGCGCTGCAGCGCCGCATCAAGCGCTGCCTGGCAAAAGCCCTGCTGCCAGCCCTTTTGCTGACGACCGCCCTGCCCCTGACGACTCTGGCCCACCACTCTTTCCAGGCCAGCTACGACATGGACACCATCATCGAGATCAAGGGCACCCTGATGCAGTTGAACTTCCGCAATCCACATTCGTCGGTGATGGTGATGGCGCCGGACACCGACGGCAAGATGCAGCGCTGGGGCATCGAATGGGGTGGTGCCAGCGCCCTGCAGCGCCAGGGCCTCAGCCGGGAGTCCTTCAGGGTGGGTGATGAGGTGGTGGTGCGGGGGCAGCCCGGCCGTGACGCCAGCGACCATCGTATGCGTATGGAATCCATCCTGCGGCCGTCCGACGGCTTTGGCTGGGGTTTCGAGGAAGGCCAGCGCGTCGACTGACTCGACTGTTTTACCGCACTGGGACTTGTGTCGCAGCTTGTATGCGGTTCAGCGCACCTGACAGTCCGCTGGCGCCCAGCGCGTACCATCGGGTTCTCGCTTGAAGTTGGAGCTGGTGATCACCGGCTGGGCAAGGTGTACCGGGTCCTCCAGCACCGACACGACAATCAGGTATTCGGTCTCGTCTCCACCCTGCACCCGCTCAAAATATTCGGTCAGGGTAGCCCGCTCGCCGTAGGGCACGCCGTTGCGACGCAGGTACCCTGGCGCCATACGCGTGGTTACCACCTCCAGCGTGCCGTTGACCACAGGGCCGTTGCGGCCCTCGCGCTGCAGGTCCCAGCGGGCGTGGCTGACACCCTGCAGGCTGCCTATACCAATCTGGTCCTGAGCGGGACCAAACTTCAACACGCGGGTCTGACGCCCGGCATCGGAGGCCACGCTCAGCACGTTGTCGCTGGCCCAGGTAATGTTCAGCCGTGTAGGCATGCGCATGAGGCCTCCGACACCATAGGCCTTGCAGGCATTGCCGGAGGCAAGGTCCGCATCGGCATCCCAGCTGCCAGCCAGCAACTGGCCCGCCTGGGTCAGGGCAATGCCCTGGTAGTCTCCCACCGGAGCCGCCATCATGCGAAAGCGCCAGTCTTCCGTGACGACGGAAACCCAGTAACCGGTAAGGTCGTGCGGCGCGCTGCTGCGAGCAGTGGCTGGAATTTCGGCCGCTTGCACGCCCACAGGAGCACCCAGCAGAACGAAGGCAAGGATCAGGGTGTTGCGCAGGATCTTCATGTTCAACCTTCCCCGGCATCGCTGAGGTTGCGGTACACAGCTTCAACGAACTGCGTTGTGGTCCAGAAGCCGCTGTCGCGGCCCCAGCGCGCATCGTAATCCTGGGTGGGACGCGCAGCCTGCACTTCCTCCAATGTCATCCCGCGGTCGATCATGGCCTGGATACGGTCGCGGATGATGGTGAGCATCTCGCGCCAGTTGATCACGTCACCAACATCGCTGAGGCGGCCGTGGCCCGGGATCACCAGCGTGCCACCATCCTGCCCGTACTCCGGGATGACGAGCTCCACGAGATTGTTGGCGGCGGCGATCACGCCCTGAATGCTGCCGCCGCTGGCCATATCGATGAACGGATACATGTTGGTGACATAGACGTCGCCAGTCGCGATCACGTCGGAACGACGGAAATACACCACGCTGTCTCCGTCCGTGTGCGCGGAGGGCTGGTGGATCATGCGTACGCCTTCGTCGTTGAACCACAGGTCCCGGTGCGGCGTGAAATAGGTCAGCGTAGGCCAGCCGCTGATGGGAATCGGGTCGCCACTGGGCGGGGTCACCATGCGCAACAGGGCGTTCTCGTGCGCGATGATGGCCGCGCCCTCGCCGGCATCGGCGATATCACCCCCTACGTTGCCACCAACCTCGGTGCGCCCCGCGGCCCGCAGGTTGGCGTTACCGCCGGTGTGGTCGCCATGGTGGTGGGTGTTGAGGATGTAGCGCAGTGGCTTGTCCGACAGCTCGCGGATTGTTGCAAGTATCTTGTCACTGAGCGGCGCATATTGGGTATCAACCACGAGTACGCCGTCACTGCCGGTCTGCACTGTGATATTGCCGCCGGAGCCGACCAGCATGTAGATGTTGTCGCGTACCTGCAGCACCTCTATCTCGACGTCGTCGAAGTTCTGCTGCGCAAGCGCGCCGGAACATGCGAGCAGCAGGCCAAGCGCGGCGCCGCGCAGCAACATGGTGGACTTCAGCATATCAGGGCGCTCCCCGGTCGTTCGCCGGCGCAGGGACAGGCAAGGTCTTCATCACCTGCATGTATTCGGGATACATCGTGGCTGCTCCACCCATTGCCGCTTCGAACGGTATGCGATGATTCTCCGAGAACAGATGCAGGTCCGGATTCTGGCCTGGCAGGTGATGCGGGATGTAGCCGGGCTCGCGCACCATTTCCACCACGGGAATGCAGGGATAGTTCGCGATCTGTGTATCGATGCTGTAACGATACTCGCGATTGCGGATGAACGGCTCCTCGAGGTAGACCGGATCGTCCACGATCACGGTCCACGACAGCACGTCGTCGTATCGGATGAAGTGTTCGGTCATGGTGGCCTGGTCGCTGCGCGCCACGCCGTTGCGACGCAGCCAGCCTTCCTTCAAATGCGAGGTCTTCACCGTCAGAACATGGCCGCGCCACTCACCGGTGGAGAAACCCATCGACGTGTGCTGTGCATGCGCAGGCGGATGGTCACGACCGTCCATCCAGATGGTACGGCGCGTCTGCCAGGCGAAATGCTGCAGGTGCAGCGCCACCAGTTCCTCACTGATGGGGTCGCGCTCATCCCGGATACGGATGTCGGCGAAGCTGTTGGCATAATCTGCCGGGTGCACGCGGCACTGGTACTCCGGCAAGGCAATCAGGGATGCGCTCCAGCTCTGGGCGCGCAGGCGATCGGCGGCATTGATGGGCAATCCGGCATAGTCGCCCAGCTCGGGGCCGGGGAAGCGATCTGGCCAGTCTTCGGCGTACGTTCCCGACCACACTCCTGCCAGGTTCTTCTCGGCAAATGCAGGCGCTGCAAACACAGCCAGCGACAGAGCGTAGAGGGCCGGCAGGACGCATCGACCTGGGTTGCGCATGGGAAGCCCCTCGCTTGCGGACAGACCCGGTGTCGGGCCTGGATTCTTGGTGATTTGCCGCAACATACCGGCACGCTACAGAGACTGTCAACGCGAGCGGCGCGACGGTGGCGGGAAGGGTGCAAGCCCGCGCACTGCTGTTGCAGCTCAGATCAGCGCCAGATTGTCGCGATGGATCATCTCGTGCTCGCCGTCATACCCCAGCAAGGGCAGTATCTGGTCGGTGGACTTGCCGGCGATCTTGCCAGCTTCATCGAGATCGTAGTTGACGAGCCCGTGCGCAATCACCTTGCCCAGCTCGTCCTTGCAGGCCACGAGATCACCGCGCTTGAAGTTGCCACTGACAGCGCGCACACCGACCGGCAACAGGCTCTTGCCTGAGCCCTGCAGCACCTTGACGGCTCCAGCGTCGAGCGTGAGCACGCCGCGCACTTGCAGGTGGCTCGCCAGCCACTGTTTTTTTGCTGCAATCGGCTGCTTGTCGGCCAGCAACAAGGTACCCAGCGGCTCACCGCGTTGCAAAGCGGTGAGCACATCGGGGCTGCTGCCATGCACGATGCAGGTCACGGCTCCGGAACGCGAGGCGAGTCGCGCAGCCCGGATCTTGGTCTGCATGCCGCCCTTGCCAAGCAAGCCGCTGCCGCCGGCCACCTGCATCAGCATCTCGTCATCGCTGCTGGCTTCGCTGATCAGCCTGGCCTCGGCATTCTTGCGGGGATCGGCGTCGAACACGCCCTGCTGGTCGGTAAGGATTACGAGCACATCGGCATTGATGAGATTGGCTACCAAGGCCCCCAGCGTATCGTTGTCACCGAAACAGATTTCGTCGGTGACGACGGTGTCATTCTCGTTGATCACCGGGATCACGTTCATGTCCAGCAGTGCACGCAGGGTGCTGCGGGCGTTCAGGTAGCGTTTACGGTTCGACAGGTCATCGTGCGTCAGCAGGATCTGCGCCGTGTGTTTGCCGAATTTCTTGAACTGCGACTCATAGGCCTGGATGAGTCCCATCTGGCCCACTGCCGCAGCCGCCTGCTGCTGGTGAATGGCGGTAGGACGTCCGGGCAGGCCAAGTCGGCTCACGCCCTCGGCTACGGCACCGGACGACACCAGCACGACAGACAATCCCTGGTCCTGCAGCGCACTGATCTGCCCGACCCAGCGCCCGATACTCTCGTTGTTGAGACCCTTGCCGTTGTCGGTCAACAGTGAGCTACCGATCTTGATGACCCAGGTACGGGCCCGCTTGAGGATGTCGCGGTTGCTCATGGACTGTTTCAATTCACGTATTCGACGTCGACATCAAAGTCGTCGTCATCATCAATATCGTCACCCTCACGGTTGTGACGCTCGCGCCATAGCGCACGTGCACGGATGATGCTCTGACGGATTTCGAATTCCATCTGTTCCTGCTTCTTCGCTTCGGCCGCGCGGTATTCTTCTTCGTCGAGCATGAGGAGGCGATGCCGCGCAATTTCTTCCATGATCGCTTCACAAAGTTCGCGGGTGCCTTCGCGCAGTGCGGCAGAGATGCAGAAGATGCGTCCCTCCCAGCCGATACTGTCCTGGATGTGCTCACGGATGGCGTCCTGCTCTTCCGGTGACAGCAAGTCCATCTTGTTCAGCACCAGCCAGCGTTCCTTGGCTGCCAGCACGGGCGAAAACTTTTCCAGTTCCTCGATGATGATGCGGGCGGAGTCGGCCGGATCCTTCTGGTCCAAGGGGGCCACGTCGACGAGATGCAGCAGCACGCGCGTGCGCGCCAGATGCTTGAGAAAGCGGATGCCGAGGCCGGCGCCTTCGGAGGCGCCTTCAATGAGACCCGGAATGTCCGCCATCACGAAGCTGCCTTCATCTCCCACGCGCACTACACCCAGATTGGGCACCAGGGTGGTGAAAGGATAATCAGCCACGCGCGGACGCGCGGACGACACGGCAGCAATAAGGGATGATTTGCCGGCATTGGGAAGACCCAGCAGACCCACGTCGGCCACAACCTTGAGTTGCAACTGCAAACGGCGCGTTTCGCCGGGAGTTCCCAGCGTGGTCTTGCGCGGACTGCGGTTGACGCTGGATTTGAACCGGGCGTTACCGAGGCCGTGAAAGCCGCCTTTGGCCACCAGCAAGCGCTGCCCCGGCGTCACGAGATCGCCCATCAGCTCTTCGGTATCAGCCTCATAGACACTGGTGCCCACCGGTACACGGACGAGCAGATCCTTGCCACTGGCACCGGTCGAATTGCTCTTGCCGCCCTTCGAGCCGGATTCAGCGCGATAGCGCGGCTGAAAGCGGAAATCCACGAGGGTATTGAGGCTGTTGTCGGCCACCAGCCAGATGCTGCCACCGTCGCCGCCATCGCCACCGTCCGGGCCACCACGGTCGATGAATTTTTCCCGATGGAAACTCATGACGCCGTTGCCCCCTTTGCCGGCCTCAACCACGATCTCTGCTTCATCGACGAATTTCATGGATTTTCCGGGAGTTTGGACTGCGTCTTTCCTGGGAACAGAAGACACTGACTGACAACTGCATTAAAACTACATAAAAAAAGCCCTGCTTGGACAGGGCTTTTTCGACAACTACTTTTTCGACAACTATTATACGGTGGGCCGTATTACGCGGTAGCGGTGTCGCCAACCACAATGCTGACGTAGGTACGGTTCTTCGGACCTTTCACACGGAACTCCACCTTGCCGGAGGCTTTGGCAAAGAGGGTGTGGTCCTTGCCCAAACCGACGTTGTCGCCGGCGTGGAAACGCGTGCCGCGCTGACGCACGAGGATGTTGCCTGCCAGAACTTCCTGGCCGCCGTAACGCTTCACGCCGAGGCGCTTGGCAATCGAATCGCGACCGTTACTGGTACTACCGCCTGCTTTCTTGTGAGCCATGACTTTCTCCTGCTGGCCGATCAAGCAACCCGATGGGTTGTGATCAGGCGCTGATACCCGTGATTTTGACTTCGGTGAACCACTGTCTGTGGCCCTGCTGCTTGCGGTAGTGCTTGCGACGCTTGAACTTGATGATCGTCACCTTGTCGGCACGGCCATGGGTAAGCACTTCTGCCGTCACCTTGCCGGAAGCCACGTAGGGAGCACCGATCTGTACGCTTGCGCCTTCGCCTACCATCAGGACTTTGTCGAAGTTGATGCTGTCGCCAGTACCTGCTTCGATTTTCTCCAGCTTCAGCACTTCGCCTTCAACGACGCGATGCTGTTTGCCACCACTTTCAATTACCGCATACATAGCTGAACTCCAGGAATTCCTTGATCATTTGCTGCCTTGGAAACGGGCCGCAAGTGCCGGTTTTCCGTCATAGTCTAGTCGGTCGGTCTGGCCGGTCGATTAAGGGCGGCGATTGTACGGAAAGCACCCAGATGGCGCAAGCACCCCGTACGGCGTGTTGGCGACCGGTCAGAGGCCTGCCGCTGCCGCCTCCCCGCCACCAGCGCCGGGCCACCCGCAGACCCGGAAAAAGCCCAATCAATTGAATTGACTGGGCTCACCCAGTAGCATGCCGGCCTGATCCGATCAGCCAGAGCCCAGCATGGTAAAGCAGATACACCAGATCGTCGCCGAGGATTTCGCCCTGCTCAACCGGAAGGTGGTGAGCCAGTTGCACTCGCGGGTTCCCCTGGTCGAAAGCATCGGCCATTACATCACCGAGGCCGGCGGCAAGCGCATGCGTCCCGTGCTGGTGCTGCTGAGCGCACGCGCACTTGGCTATCAGGGCAGCAAGCATGTCGATCTGGCCACCGTAATCGAGTTCCTGCACACCGCCACCCTGCTGCACGACGACGTGGTCGACATGTCCGAAATGCGCCGCGGCCGCCCCACCGCCAACGTGCGCTGGGACAACCCGTCCAGCGTGCTGGTCGGCGACTTCATCTACTCACGCGCGTTCCAGTTGCTGGTAGAAATCGGCGACATGACCATCATGGACGTAATGGCCACCACTACCAACCGCATTTCCGAAGGCGAAGTGCTGCAACTCGTGCACCAGCATGATCCTGCGACCACCGAGGAACAGTACATGGAGGTCATCCGCAACAAAACCGCCATCCTGTTTGCCGCCGCCTGCAGCACCGCTGCCATTCTGGCCGGTGCCGATGCCGCTACGCGCCACCATCTGCACGAGTTCGGCCTCGAGGTCGGCATGGCTTTCCAGCTCATCGACGATGTGCTGGATTACACCGGTGATTCGGTCGAGTTGGGCAAGAACGTGGGGGATGATCTCGCCGAGGGCAAGCCGACTTTGCCTCTGATCCACACCATGCTGCACGGCAGTGCCGCCGATCGCAGTCTCATCGAAGAGGCAATCCGCGCCGGAGGCCTCGACAAATTGCAGGAAATCATCAGTGCCGTGCGTCGCTCTGGCGCCCTCGACTACACGCGTCAGGTAGCAGAGCAGCGCATCGACAAGGCCCTGGCTGGGCTGCACAGCCTTGCTGACAGCCCCTACAAGCAGGGCCTGCGGCAAGTTGCCGATGCCGCCCTGCGCCGCAGCAGCTGAAACCACGGAATCCTTGATGAAAAAAGCAGCGATCGCCGCCACTGTCGCCAGCATCCTGGTCATCGCTGCCGGTGGCTGGTACTACGTAGACCAGCGTATCCGTGGCGAGATCGACGCGCGCCTGGCATCTGCTGTTGAGAGTGGCCAGTATGAGGCTCTGCATTACGATGACCTGAGCTACTCGTTTGATGGCAGCATCGATATCAGCGGCCTGCAAATCCAGCAGCTCGGTACACAGTACCGGCTCGACGAAGTGAAAATCAGCAACCTCGACTACAGCGAAGCATTTCCGCGCGAGGTACAGGTGAGCATCCGTGGCCTGCATTTCCCCGCTGGTCTGCCGGACCTGAGCGGCACGGACAACGACCGGCTCGGCGCGCTGCTGGCTCGCATCGTGACCAACGACAGCATTCCGCTGGAAGTCGATTACAGCCACACCTACCAGCCCGATAACGCCCATCAGCTCGACTCCGTGGTCGCAGTGCGCGTACCGGCGCTGCTGAACCTCGATTTCAGCAGCAGCATGCGCAATCTGCCCATGAATGCGCTTGCCACTCTGCCAGGCGCTGACGATGCCGATGCAGATCCCATGGCGAACCAGCAACAATTTCTGCCACTGGTGGCAGATGCCGAGTTTCCGCTGCTCGAACTGAGCTTGCAGGACCTTGGATTTGTGCAGGCAATGATGGAGCTGGGCGCTGGCGAGTTCAACGCGACGACCGAAGACTATCGCAACCTGCTGGTGAGCCAGACGCGCAACGCCTACCTGTTCCTGCCGCAGAACGCGCAGCAACTGGGCATGGATGCCGGCATTGAACTGGCCAATTTCCTCGAAGGTGGGCACACGCTGACGCTGAAACTGGAGCCTCAGTTCAACGGCAGGATCGAGCAGCTGCAAACCCAGCTCATGGGCGCCATGTTCATCGGTGATTTCAACCGTATGGCCGAGTTGCTCAATTTCACCCTGAAGACGAACTAGAGCGCCGGCTCCAGCACCAGCAGGGCACCCTCTTTCTCTTCGGTGAGCACATAGATGAGCCCGTCCGGCCCTTGCTGCACGTCCCGCACACGCTGCCTGAGCTCGTCCAGCAGGCGCTCGCGCTTTTGTTCGCCGTCCGCATTGAACTCGATACGCTCGATGTGGCCAGTGCCCGGGATGCGGCCGGTCATCAGCGATCCGACAAACAGATCGCCCTGCCATTCGGGGAACTGCGCACCGGTATAAAACACCATGCCGGAAGTAGCGATCGAAGGTACCCAGAACAGTTCCGGCTGCTCCATGCCTTCCTGCCACGGTACCTGCGACACGCGGCTGCCATCGTAATCACGCCCATAACTCACCAGCGGCCACCCGTAGTTGGCACCCTTGCGGATGATGTTGAGCTCGTCGCCCCCCTGCGGACCATGTTCACTGGCCCACAAATCCCCGGTGGCTGGATTGAATATCAGCCCTTCGATGGCACGATGGCCGATGCTCCATATCTCCGGCAGGTGCTGTTCGCTGCCGACAAAAGGATTGTCGGCCGGGGCCGAACCATCGTCGTTGAGGCGCAGCAATTTGCTGATATGGCTGCGCATGTTCTGCGGGTTGTCGAAGTCACGGCGGAATGGCGAGGACATGAACAGCGTGCCGTCAGGCGCAAAGCGCAGCCGCGAGCCATGGCCGCCGGGAGTCGCGCTCCAGGCGTCGGCCACGAACACGTCTTCGATGTCAGTCAATGCCGTTTCGGCTTCATTCAGGCGGCCACGACCCAGCGCCGTCGTGGCGTAGTAGTCGCCACCATCCGGTGCCGGGCCAGGCTTGGTGTAGCTGAAATAGACCAGGCGATTGCTGGCGAACCCGGGGTGCAGTGCCACATCCATCAATCCGCCAGTACCAACCTTCGTTACCTCAGGGGCTCCCTCAAGTGGCGCTTCCAGAAGCTTGCCAGCGCGGATGAGGCGAAAGGCACCGCCGCGCTCTGCGATGAGAATGGACCCGGAAGGCAGGAACACCATGCCCCAGGCATTTTCGATGCCGCGTGCCAGCACCGAAACCTTGATGCTTCCCGCTGGAGAATAGGTCGGGAATGTCCAGGGGCCCTCACCAAGCGGAAAAGCCTGGGCGCTGACCTGCGCGGTGAGCAGGGACAACAACAACGTGGCGAGCAGTTTCTCAGGGCGTCGCATGCTTGGTGTGCTCCTTGATCAGGTTGAAAGGCAATTTTCGCAAAAGTTGGTTCAGATCTCGCCCCAATCGGCGCAGGCCAAGGTACAAGCCAAGCACACTGGACGCCAGCCCACCACACAGCAGCAGGATCATCACGAAATCCCACAGCGGACGCTTGTGGTACCAGAAGGCAAAATCGAGGCTGTGCAAGCCGCTGTAAAGCCAGCGCTCGACGCGGCTGTATTTGTGGATGATGGACAGCAGTTCACCCCGCAAGGGATCGACATAAACCCAGCTGCGCGCCGGATCATCAAACTTCACACGCAATACCGGCAGCGGCAGCTGACCCTGGCGTGAGTAATAGTAGTCATCGTAGTCCTCCAGCAGGCTGGCCTCCGTGACGGTACTGCCTGCAGCAGCACTGACAAGTCGCGCCACCATGACCTCGCTGGCAAAGCCAGCTTTGCCTGCACCCGAGACTGCATCAAGCACAAGGCTTGCGGCCGCCGACTGGCCGTTGATGTTGTAAGGCTGGTGCAGTCGATCACGTTTGCTGCTTCCACTGTCCGCGGGCACGCTCCAGGTCGCCACAACGTGAGGTAGACCCATGATCATGCGGAACTCCGCCTGCTTGATGTCCTGCGTCGGCAGGGCAGACCAGTCCATCAGCGCGGGCATGGGGAATTGAGTGGGCGCCAGGTCATCCTGCAGCACTGCCGGCGACAGCCACAAACCATCGGCATTGGTCCAGCCCCAAGGTTCCAGTGACACGAGCCCGCTGAACACCCAGGTCAGACTGAACACGCCAAAGACGCTGCCGCAGATGTAATGCCAACGATGCAGCCCGCGGTAGGGAATCGCCCGCACCAGGCTGAAGGGCCGCACCTTGCGCCACTGCAGCAGTCCCAGGCCGAGCCCCAACAGAGCCACTGCACAGCCTGCGTAAGCGGCATAGACCAGAATGTCATACCAGAGCGGCTGGTTGTTGCGCAGCCCCGAGAAATACAGCCAGTGCGGGATAGTGCCCAGGTACGCCAGCACGCGACTCTGCCGCGTCGTGTAGACGCTGACCTGCATTTCCCTTGGCGATACGTACACTTCGGTGCCCAACCCATCATCCACCGCATAGCGATAGAGAGGCAGTTCACGCAGGCTCGTCAGGGTCCACTGATCCGGTTCATCCAGTGTTTCCAGGTAGCGGAATTGTTCCGGGGGGATGGCAAGGAAGCTGCTCGCAAGTTGCACACCCTGGGCCTGGCTGAGCTCCTCGAGCAACTCGCCATTGTCGGCCGCCACGAAGAGCGGGTTGTAGCCTGCTTCCCCCAGTACGTAGACGGGACGGTCAAGTATGGTGCGCAAACTCGCAGCGCCCGGTCCGAAATCATCGGTGAACCCGGCTCGTTCTACCGCCTCGGCCAGACTCAGCCTGACTTGGGTAAAGTCGATCACCTGCATGCCGTCGCTGCGCTGCTCTGGCGTGATGCGCGGCATGCCGCCAGCGTAAATCATGAAAAAAGCCGACAGAAACCACACCACGAACAGAAAGCTCAGCGGTATGCCAAGGTAACGGTGGCTGTATCGAAACACGGTCCTGACCAGGCGCATCTACGCCTCCTCGTGCTGTTGCTTTGTTCTTGTTGGATGGCAGGGTTGTGACGCCGCAATTAGGGCATGGGCGGCACACGCTGTCCAGACGCAGCTACCGGGCCAGGCGGCGTTGCAACACGCGGCGATACCAGAGCACGAAGCCACTGATGTACATGAAGGCCGGCAACAATCCCAGCACTGTCCAAAGCCAGGCAGCCCACAATGTGCCGCGGAAACGACCGAAATGCAGATCAATGAGAAGCAGCAGAAAGCCATCGGGACGCTCAGCATCCAGCAGGTCGGCATCAAAGCGGTCCATCAGCAGATCGAAAGGCAAGGGCCAGGCGAAGTAGACCGCCGTAATCCCCCACGCAAAAAACAGCAGGAAGGCCCAGAAACCTGCAAAGGAATGCAATTGCCACAGCAATGAGCGGGCACTGTCGGCTCTTACATGAAGACCTTCATGCCAGCGGCGCCGGCCTTGCCACCACAATACGACACCAGAAAACACCAGCAGCAGGAACACCAGCCCACCGATGCCGTTGAGGGTGCGTCCCGAGCGTTCGAGAAACAACTCGTCGTGCAGGAGGGTAAGCCACTCGACGGCGCGTACGAGCCAGGGGGCGAAGGCCTCAGCAGGGTCCTGCACCAACCAGCGATGAATCCAGGGACGCAGTACGATGGCGCTGCCACTGACACTGATGACGAGGATATAGAGTCCGAAGCCAATACCCAGCCACAGGTGCAGTTGGAACAGCGCGCGGCGCAGCCAATGGGTGTGGGGAGCCTGCCACCAGCGTTGCCAGCTGTTCACGGCAGGAATTCTCCTAGAAATCGAACTCGTCGACGTAGTAGCGCTCGAAGCGGATTGTGTCGTTGGCCAGCTCGCCATTCATCAGCGCGGCTACATCCTGTTCCAGCCGCAGCAAATAGGCATCGAGATCATCCTGGGCCAGTGCTTCCAGCAGGGCGTCCCGCCAGACGGCCGCTGTCCGCGTATCCAATTTGCGTACTGTGTTGTCCTTGGCCCACTCGGCACCGATGCGACGGCCGAGCTCGCGCAGTCTGGGTTCGGCTTGTTGCCAATGCTCCGCCGGCAGGCGCGCCTTGACCTGCTCCGTCATGCCGAGCCAGCCAGGCACCATGTTGAAGCCCTGGTAAAAGCGCGTCACCCACAGCAGGTAATCTGCCTCTGTCTGCACAGCGCGGTTTGCTGAATCCGCGCGCCATAGTTCCTGGAAACTGCTGCGTGACGGCAGTTCCACGGGCCAGGTCGGCAGGGTTTCCCGCGTGGCGCAGGCGGCCAGCAGCACCATGCAACAGATTGACAACAGCAGCTTCAACGGATTTGCCATGCACGTCGCCAGTATCTCAACAAGGGGAAGATCACGGGCCAGAGCAAGGCGCTGGACAGTGCCGAGAATACGAAGGCCAGATTCGTCGCCGTGTTCTGGCCGGTAGCGGTCAACACCCAAAACACCAGCATTTGCTGCACACCAACCAGGATCAGGATGGTGGTGCTCTGCTGCAATGGCGTGAACATGCGCATGCGCTGATAGAGATTCAGGGCCACGTAGGCAATGACCGTGAGCGCGAGTGCGTTAAGGCCAAGCAGCGATCCTTCCAATACGTCGACGAAGAAGCCCACGATCCAGGCACTCAACAGCCCGACTTTGTGCGGCAAGGCGATCACCCAGTAAACAAGCACCAGTGCCACCCACTCCGGTCGCCACAGTTCCAGCCAGCCCGGCATCGGTACAATGGCGAGGATGGCCGCGATTATCATGGTGAGCGCGACCAGCCAGCCGCCGCTGCCACGCTGGTAGCCACTGCTCATTGGGCAGCCTCCCGGGTATCCGGCAAGGTTGCTGTTTCCGGGGGTACCGGCGCCGATATTGGTGTCGCCGCCGCTTCAACTGCGGCCGGGACCAGCTCAGGTTCGGGCAGGACGACTACTGCCGTTGGATCTACCGGCAGCACGTCCTCGCGCTCCACCGAGAGCTGTTCGGCTCGCGGAAACACCAGCAGCAGGTTCCTGCTGCGATCGATCTGTGCGGTGGGGGTCACAAGGATCTCGGCGAAAGGCTTGCCGGGATCCACCATTACGCTCCGGACGACACCAACAGGATAGCCAGGCGGAAAGCGACCTCCCAAACCCGAGGTAACGAGCAGATCGCCGACCTGCACATCGGCTGTCGTGGGCACGTTGTTCAGCGTCAGCATATGCAGGCTGTCACGCGTACCCGAGGCAATGGCGCGAATGCCATTGCGGTTCACCACAACCGGCGTGGAGTGCTGCGGATCGCTGATCAGCAGTACCCAGCTGTTGAGTGATTCGACATCGACCACCTGCCCCATGAGGCCGTCTGCGTCGAGTACCGGCTGGCCCACGAACACCTGGTCGGCACTGCCCTTGTTGATGAGAACCCGTTTGGTGAAAGGATCGGGGGCAATACCAGCAAGCTGCGCTCGCACCACCAGTTCGTCCACACTGGATGAGGACTTGAGCAATTCATTGAGGCGTTGGTTTTCGGCCTGGAGGTGCTCCAGCTTTTGCAGTTCGAACTGCTGCAACAGCAATTGCTCGCGCAAGGCCTCATTGTCGACAAGCAGCTCGCGCCGCGTCTGGAACATGCCCGGCACGAACTCGCCAACACGCAGTGGGAACCCGGCTACAAAATGCACCGGCGTGACCACCATGGCAACGTAGTAACGTGCCTGAGTGAGGTAGTCGAAGCGGGTGTCCACAAACATCAGGACAAGAGACAGCAACCCCAGCCCAAGCAGCCTGTAACCTTGCGACGTATTCTGGACGAATAGCGACTTGATGGCCGGAACCCTCGATCAATCAGTCGTCAGCAGATCCAGTGCATGCATGTCGAGCAGTTCCATTGCCTTGCCGCCGCCGCGGGCAACACAGGTCAGGGGATCATCGGCGACTATCACTGGAAGCCCGGTTTCCTCGCTCAGGAGCTTGTCGAGGTCGCGCAGCAGTGCACCGCCGCCGGTCAATACCAGACCACTTTCGGCGATATCCGATGAGAGCTCGGGGGGCGACTGTTCCAGCGCGCTCTTTACCGCCTGAACAATGGCAGACAGCGGCTCCTGCAGTGCTTCGAGAATCTCGTCGCTGTTCAGCGTGAAACTGCGCGGCACGCCTTCGGCGAGGTTGCGGCCGCGCACGTCGATCTCGCGGATGATCTTGCTGGGGTAGGCACAGCCGATTTCCTTCTTGATGCGCTCGGCCGTGGCATCGCCGATGAGGCTGCCATAGTTGCGACGCACGTGGGTGGTGATGGCTTCGTCGAAACGATCGCCGCCAATGCGGACGGACTCGGAGTAGACGATGCCACTCAGCGAGATGATTGCCACCTCGGTGGTACCGCCGCCAATGTCCACGACCATCGAACCGCTGGCCTGATCAACAGGAAGACCGGCGCCGATCGCGGCTGCCATGGGTTCTTCGATAAGACGCACTTCCCGCGCGCCAGCCCCCATCACGGATTCACGGATGGCGCGCCGCTCGACCTGGGTGGACTTGCAGGGCACGCACACCAGCACACGCGGGCTGGGGCGGATGAAGCTGTTCTCGTGCACCTTGTGGATGAAGTGCTGCAGCATCTTCTCGGTGACCTGGAAATCCGCAATGACACCGTCCTTCATGGGACGGATCGCGCTGATGTTGCCCGGGGTGCGACCCAGCATGCGCTTGGCATCGTGACCCACCGCGGTGACGGTCTTCTGGCCATTGTGCATGCGGATGGAGACGACGGAGGGTTCATTGAGAACTATGCCCTTGTCACGGACATAGATCAGGGTGTTGGCAGTTCCAAGATCGATGGAGAGATCGTTGGAAAACATGCCGCGTAATTTTTTCAACATTGAGTTCGTGCTGCCTCTGCAACTGGATTGGACGCGGGCCTGGCGGGAGGTCTGCGGTCCAATGGATTATCCAAAAAACTGTGTCTTTGCACGACCGGTCAAGGAGCGGCCGGGCGGGCTCACCCAGGACCAGGTTCCGCGAATGCAAAGTGTGGATCAGGAATCTGGCAGAACTTGGCCAAAACGCCGGAAGTTCCAGTATAATTTGGGTTTTTTTCGAGCGCTTACTCTAGCAACGGCATGCCTCCGAGGGCAAGAAATAAATAGGTAGACCATAGGCATCCGTGGCACAGTCGTCCCTGATACAAGAGAGACAACTCCTGGCCGCAAAGGTTCACTGCCGGCCCACAAACAGCGCCGCGAAAGCGAGTCAAAGTGCCGGGGGAAGTCGCAGGGCATGCCTCGAAGAATGCCCCTGCGAAAGTGCCCGGCAGAGAGAGAATGGCAAACAGGACCGCAACATGAGCATGCACCATGAGCATTGAGAGCAAAGACATCGACACCATCGCACACCTCGCGCGACTGGACCTGAGCGAGACCGGCAAGCAGGAAGCGTTGCACAGCATCAACAACATCTTGTCCCTTATCAATCAGATGCAGGCCATCGACACGAGTGGCGTGCAGCCTCTGGCACATGCTTTCGATGCCTCCCAGCGCCTGCGCGAAGACAAGGTCAGCGAGCCCGACCAGCGCGATATCCTGCTGGCGCTGGCGCCCAGTGCCGCCGACGGCCTGTTTCTGGTGCCCAAAGTCATCGAGTAAGCCCCGACTGCGCCCGACACGGCTCCACCTGCCCAAAAAGACCAGAACCAGACCCGAACCAGAGATGACACGTTCATGCTGAACCAAGGCCTCGCCGACATCGCCAAAGCCCTCGCCAGGGGTGACTACTCCAGCCGGGAACTCACCCAGGCTTATCTCGACCGCATCCAGCAGCACAATGCGGGCCTCAATGCCTATATCACTGTTACGCCTGAACAAGCGCTGGCGCAAGCGACTGCCGCCGACCAGCAGCGCGCTGCCGGCAAGGTGGGCCTCATGACGGGCATCCCAATCGCCCATAAAGACATTTTCTGCACCACAGGTGTCCGTACCTCGTGTGGCTCGCGCATGCTGGACAACTTTATCGCCCCCTACGACGCCACCATCGTGGAACGACTCAAGGCGGACGGTACCGTGATGCTTGGCAAGACCAACATGGACGAGTTCGCCATGGGCTCGTCCAATGAAACCAGCTGGTATGGCCCCGTGCGCAATCCCTGGAACCACGATCTGGTGCCGGGCGGATCCTCAGGTGGCTCGGCCGCTGCCGTGGCGGCACACCTGTGCCCGGCCGCAACAGCGTCCGACACCGGCGGCTCAATCCGGCAGCCTGCATCGTTCTGCGGCCTTACGGGCATCAAGCCCACCTACGGCCGCATGTCGCGCTGGGGCATGATCGCGTTTGCCTCCAGCCTGGACCAGGCCGGCGTGTTGACACGCAGCGCCGAAGACGCCGCGATGATGCTGCAGGTGATGTCCGGCTTCGATCCAAGGGATTCCACCAGCGTGGACCTGCCGGTGCCCGACTACATGGCCGCGCTCGACAAGCCGCTGGCGGGTCTGCGCATCGGCCTGCCCAAACAGCACTTTGCCGAAGGCCTCAACCCCGACGTGGAGAAGCAGATCCGCGCGGCACTGGCCGAGTTCGAAAGACTGGGTGCCACATTGAAGGAGGTCAGCCTCGACAACAGCCACCTGTCGGTCTCGGCGTACTATGTCATTGCGCCGGCCGAAGCTTCCGCCAACCTGAGTCGCTACGACGGTGTCCGCTATGGTTACCGCTGCGACAAACCCACTGACCTCGAAGATCTCTACAAGCGTTCACGCGCCGAAGGCTTTGGCGCCGAGGTGAAGCGCCGCATCATGGTGGGCACCTACGCGCTGTCGGCCGGCTTCTACGACGCCTATTATGTGAAGGCGCAGAAAGTCCGCCGCCTCATCAAGGATGACTTCACGCGCGCCTTCCAGGACGTTGACGTGATCATGGGCCCCACCTCTCCGCACACCGCCTTCAAGCTGGGCGCCAAGACCACGGACCCCGTGGCCATGTACCTTGAAGACATCTACACCATCGCCGTGAACCTTGCCGGCCTGCCCGGCATGTCGATTCCGGCTGGCCTTGTGGGTGGCCTGCCCATCGGCCTGCAGATCGTGGGCCGGGATTTCGACGAGGCCCGCCTGCTGAACATCGCGCACCAGTTCCAGCGCGTGACCGACTGGCACCAGAAGACACCCGGCGTATAACCCGCAGCAGATCCAGAGACGACGACAATGGCATGGGAAACAGTAATCGGGCTTGAAGTTCACGTTCAGCTCGCCACCGCCTCCAAACTTTTTTCAGGCGCTGCTACCACCTTCGGTGCCGCGCCCAACACGCAGGCCTGCATGTACGATCTTGCCCTGCCCGGCACGCTGCCGGTGCTGAACGGCGAAGCACTGCGCATGGCCGTGCGCTTCGGACTCGCCATTGGCGCCGAGATCGGCCGCACCTCGGTATTCGATCGCAAGAACTACTTCTACCCGGATTTGCCGAAGGGCTACCAGACCAGCCAGCTCACGTACCCTACCGTTGGCAAGGGATCGCTGACCGTGATCATGGAGGACGGCAGCACCCGGACCATCGGCATCACGCGCGCGCACCTGGAAGAGGACGCCGGCAAATCACTGCACGATGCCTTTCCCGATGCCACCGGCATCGACCTGAACCGTGCCGGCACGCCACTGCTGGAAATCGTGTCGGAGCCGGAAATCCGCAGTGCCCAGGAAGCCGTGGCCTACCTGAAGAAGCTCCACTCGCTGATCGTTTACCTCGGTATCTCCGATGGCAACATGTCGCAAGGCTCCATGCGCTGCGATGCCAACGTGTCGGTACGCAAGGTGGGTGATCCGAAGTTCGGCACGCGTACCGAGACCAAAAACATCAACTCGTTCCGCTTCGTCGAAAAGGCCATCCTCGGCGAGGCTGCACGCCAGATCGGAATCCTCGAAGACGGCGGCCGCATCATCCAGGAAACGCGCCTGTACGATGCCAACAAGAACGAGACACGTTCGATGCGCAGCAAGGAAGTAGCCAACGACTACCGCTACTTCCCGGAGCCGGACCTGCTGCCGATCGTGATCACGGAGCAGTACATCGAGGACATCCGCCAGAGCCTGCCAGAACTGCCCGATGCCAAGGCACTGCGTTTCCAGCAGGACTATGGCCTGAGCGAGTACGATGCCCTGGTGCTGTCTGCCGATCGTGATTCCGCGCACTTCTTTGAGAGCGTGGCCAAGGCGGGCGGCGACGCCAAGCTGGCGGCCAATTGGGTGATGGTCGACCTGCAGGCGGTACTGAACAAATCCGAGCAGACGATTGCCGAGACCCCGGTAAGCGCCGAGCAACTCGGCGGCCTGATTGCGCGCATCAAGGACAATACGATCTCGTCCAAGATAGCCAGGACCGTGTTCGAGGCGATGGTAGCTGGTGAAGGCAGCGCCGATGAGATCATCGCCAGCAAGGGTCTGCGCCAGGTCACCGACACCGGTGCCATCGAGAAGATCATCGAAGCCGTACTCGCTGCCAATCCCACGCAGGTAGAGCAGTACCGGGCCGGCTCGGAGAAAGTCTTCGGCTTCCTGGTCGGTCAGGTGATGAAGGAAAGCAAGGGCAAGGCCAACCCTGGACAGGTCAACGACATTCTGAAGAGCAAACTGGCGGGCTGAGCCCACCTACACTGGATTTGCAACGATATGAAAATGGAAAAGAAAACGGGCGCTGCGCGTACCCAGCTGGCAGTAACGGATGAATGGTGGAGCGACGAGCGGGTCCGCTCCTTTCTTGACATGCAACCGCAGGATGGCGAGTCCGGCGATTACCACTCGTTGCTGAAGGCCTACCGCGGCATGGTGCCGGAAGCATTTGCGCGCTTCATCGAGTTCTTTATCGAGGCAGGACGTAATCTCGATGACCTGGGTCCCGATGGCTGCAGCCTCCTCAAGCACGTCGGGGAGCACCGCAATTCGGGCGAGTATGCCCGCATCCTGAAGGAAGCAGGCGCCCGCTGAAGGTCGCCCGCTTCCGGTTGGTGCCAGCGCTGAGTCAGCCCGGGCTCAGCGACGACGCGGCGGCCGGCTGCCACTTTTGTAGTTGCCACTGCCGCGACGCGCATCACGACCACCCCGCTCATCCTTGCCCTCCGGTTTGAACTTGGACTCGCGGCTGAACGCGGGCGGTTTTACCAGCAGCTCCGCAGGTGGGTATTCGCAGGGCAACTTCATGCCGATCAACTGTTCGATGCCAGGCAGGATGAAGGAGTCGTCTTCGCAGGCAAAGCTGATCGACGTACCCAGAGCGCCGGCACGACCGGTACGCCCGATTCGGTGGACATAGTCGTCGGGCTCCTGCGGCAAGGTGAAGTTCACCACGTGCGTGATGTCCTCGATGTGCAAGCCCCTTCCCGCCACGTCCGTAGCCACCAGCACCTGGATCACAGAGGTACGGAAGTCTTCAAGGGTCTTGACGCGCTTCGGTTGCGCGA
>JBIIWP010000123.1:0-8143 GCA_044338855.1 Pseudohongiellaceae bacterium
CTTCAGCGTGAACTCAATCTTGGGGCCATAAAAAGCGCCCTCGCCCGGTTGGAGGTCCCAGGGCTTGCCGGTATTGTTGAGAGCAGTCTCGAGCGCCTTCTCGGCCTCGTCCCAGATCTCGTCGGAACCAACCCGGTTCGCCGGGCGGGTGGACAATTTCAGGGTTACATCCTCAAATCCGAAATCGTTATAGACCTGCTCGACAAGCGCAATAAAGTTGGCCACCTCGGACTGGATGTCTTCCCTGGCGCAGAAGATATGGGCATCGTCCTGGGTGAAGGCACGCACGCGCATGAGACCATGCATGCTGCCAGATGGCTCGTAACGATGGCAGGCCCCAAACTCGGCAAGTCGCAGCGGCAGGTCGCGGTAGCTCTTGAGTCCGTGGTTGAATACCTGCACATGGCAAGGGCAGTTCATCGGCTTGATCGCATACATGCGGCTGTCGGATTCGACGCTGAACATCTCTTCCTTGAATTTGGCCGCATGTCCTGATTTTTCCCACAGCGTGTAGTCCACCAGCTGGGGTGTATTGATCTCCTGGTAGCCATTGTTGCGCCACAGGTCCTGCATGTATTGCCTGATGACCTGGTACACCGTCCAACCTTTCGGATGCCAGAACACCATGCCGGGCGCTTCTTCCTGGAAATGGAACAGATCCAGCTTTTTGCCGATCTTGCGATGGTCGCGGCGCTCTGCCTCTTCCAACAGGTGCAAATGTTCCTTGAGGGCTTTCTTGTCGCCCCATGCGGTTCCGTAAATACGCTGCAACATGGCGTTCTTTGAATCACCACGCCAGTAGGCACCTGCCACTGACATCAGCTTGAAGGCCTTGATGTGGCCCGTGGAAGGCACGTGCGGCCCGCGACACAGATCAATAAACTCCCCCTGTCGATAGAAGGACAGTCCTTGCTCGGTCGGGATACTCTGGATGATTTCAACCTTGTACTTTTCACCCATGGCCTCGAACATCGCAACAGCATCTGTCCGGCTCATGAGTGAGCGCTGGACCGGAATGTTCTGCTCCGAGAGGCGCTCCATCTCTTGTTCGATTGCGGCCAGATCTTCCGGCGTGAACGGACGTTCGAATGCAAAGTCGTAAAAAAAGCCGCTCTCGATAACCGGACCAATCGTGACTTGCGCGCCGGGGAAAAGGTTCTGTACGGCGTTTGCCATCAGATGTGCGCAGGAGTGACGAATGACTTCTACGCCGTCGGCATCGCGCACGGTGATGATGGCCAGGGCAGCGTCAGTCTCAATGAGATGGCTTACATCGACCAAGGTCCCGTCTACACGCCCGGCAAGTGCCGCTTTGGCCAAACCCGGGCCGATCGACTCCGCCACCTGGAACACGGTTACAGGTGCATCGAAACTGCGCTTGCTGCCATCCGGCAAGGTAATACTGACCATCAGTCAAACACACCGGGCTGTGCTGCCCTGGGCAGGGGCAACGTGGTTCATGTAAAGGGAGTGAGTGGTAGGCACGACCAGATTCGAACTGGTGACCTCTTCCATGTCAAGGAAGCGCTCTAACCAACTGAGCTACGCGCCTGTATCTTCTTCAAAAGCATTATCAGCCTGGCCGAAATGCTGCTCTGAACCGACTCATTCAGGTATGCAGGTCGGCCCATCAAACTGCCACGCGGGGCCTGCCCTGCAAAAGAGCGTCGATTATAGAGAGCCGAATTAAAAACTACAACAAAATAACGGCTTACGATCTGAGCTGGCTTGGGTGATCGAACCCTAGCTGGCCAGGATGAGCTGGTTGAGCTGGTTGATCTGGTCGCGTACGGCAGCAGCCTCTTCGAATTCGAGGTTGCGTGCGTGCTCGTACATGCGGGCCTCCAGCTGTTTGACTTCAGCTTCGATGCTGGCCACATCCCGCTTACCCCCCTTGCCGGGGCGGCTGCGGCCATAGCCTGAGCGCCCTTCGGCCACTGCAGCCTTCCGGGACGCCCCCTCCCCGCTCCTGCCGCCAGAGGTGTCGAGCACATCCATGATGCCCTTGCTCACCCCGCGCGGGACGATGCCGTTCATGCGGTTGAACTCGCTCTGAATTCGTCGGCGCTCAAGCGTAGTTTCGATGGCGCGCTGCATTGACCCTGTGATTCTGTCGCCATAAAGAATGGCTTTGCCATGGAGATTACGCGCTGCGCGCCCGATGGTCTGGATGAGTGAGCGCTCCGAACGCAGGAATCCCTCCTTGTCGGCATCAATGATGGCGACAAGGGATACCTCCGGAATATCAAGACCCTCTCGCAACAAGTTGATGCCCACCAGCACGTCAAATACCCCGAGGCGCAGGTCCCGGAGGATTTCCATGCGTTCAACGGTATCGATGTCCGAGTGGAGGTAGCGCACCTTGAGACCATGCTCCGCCAGATAATCCGTCAGATCTTCGGCCATACGCTTGGTGAGAACGGTAACCAGAACACGCTCGCCGGACTGCACTCGAAGCCGCGCTTCCGACAGCAGATCGTCCACTTGATGCAAGGCGGGACGCACTTCCAGTTCCGGATCGATAAGGCCCGTTGGACGAACCACCTGACGGACCAGCTGCCCCTGATGAATCTCTTCGTAGGGACCGGGGGTTGCTGATACAAAAATCAATTGGGGAGTAAGCGCCTCCCACTCTTCGAACCGCAGGGGACGGTTATCCAGCGCCGACGGCAACCGGAAGCCATACTGCACGAGCGTCTCCTTGCGCGAACGATCCCCCTTGAACATGGCGCCGATCTGGGGGATGGATACGTGGGACTCATCGACGACCACGAAAGCGTCAGCCGGCAGGTACTCGAACAGCGTAGGCGGCGGCTCACCCGAAGCACGGCCACTGAGGAATCTGGAATAGTTCTCGATGCCGGTGCAGTAGCCAAGCTCCTGGATCATTTCAAGATCGAACTGGGTCCGCTGTTGCAGACGCTGCGCTTCCAGAAGCTGGTTGTTGGCATCGAGCACCTTCAAGCGCTCATTCAACTCAAGCCTGATCTCATCGACCGCCTTTACCATGCGTTCCCGGGGCGTTACGTAATGGGATTTGGGGAAAACCGTGAGCTCCCTTACTTTCTCCACGAGTGCGCCAGTGAGTGGATCAAAATATGACAGGCTGTCGATCTCGTCGTCGAACAACTCAATGCGGATCGCCTTCACATCCGACTCTGCCGGAAAAATATCGATTACGTCGCCACGCACCCGGAAATTTGTACGATGCAGTTCCATATCATTGCGCGTGTACTGCAGCTCAGCGAGCCGCTTCAGGATGGCACGCTGGTCTACCTTCTCTCCGACCCTCAGCTCAAGGCGCATGTCGAGGTAAGCCGCCGGATCACCGAGGCCGTAGATGCAGGAGACTGTGGCCACCACCACCACATCGCGGCGCTCGAGCAGCGACTTGGTTGCGGACAGCCGCATCTGCTCAATATGCTCGTTGATGCTGGAATCCTTCTCTATGTAGGAATCAGACGAAGGAACGTAGGCTTCGGGCTGGTAGTAGTCGTAGTAGGAAACGAAATATTCGATGGCGTTCTCGGGAAAAAATTCCTTCAACTCTCCATACAACTGGGCAGCCAGGGTTTTGTTTGGCGCCATTACGAGACAGGGGCGCTGAACCTGGGCAATGACGTTGGCAACAGTGAAAGTCTTGCCGGAACCCGTCACACCAAGCAGTGTTTGCGCGGCGAGCCCGTCTTCAAGCCCGGATACGAGCTGGCGAATGGCCTGGGGCTGGTCACCTGCCGGTGGGAACGGGGAATGGAGCTTGAATTTCCGCTGCATCTGCTGTTTGTCACATGATTCAAATCGAACCCGGGATTGTAAGCCAGACTGCATATTTATGCAGGCCGACAAGCCGACCCGTTCGTGACATGTCCAATGGTGCTTTTTGCTGTTTCGGGTTGTTGACCTGCCCGATGAATCTTATTAGTATGCGCGCTCTCCGAGATTGCCGCATGGCATCGGTTGCTGCCCAATAGCTCAATGGTAGAGTAGGTGACTGTTAATCACTTGGTTCCTGGTTCGAGCCCAGGTTGGGCAGCCATTTTCGGACTCCTTCCGGCAACATCGCATCACCCCCCGCTGCTTTTGTTTCTTGCTGCTACAGTTCTGCCTTCAATCTGTATGAATTCAGTGCCAAATCCGGCGCGAGCGGCCTTCAGTGGCGAAACAGCGGCAGTATCTTGCTGTCGGCATCACGCGCAGAAATCACTTCAGCTACGGCCTCAAGCATGGGATCGCTGACAGCTTCCTTGGACACAAATCCTCCGATAGCCTCGCTCAACAACTCCCGAATCAACTGCTGATCCAGATTTGCACAAGCGACTTCGAGTCGGCGCAACAGCACCTCAATCTCGCTCCACGTGAGGAAATCTTCCTCGGCTCTCATGATCTTGGGATGATCAGTACCAGTTACCTGCTCGCCGATCAGCAGTTCCTCATACAGTTTTTCGCCTGGTCTGAGACCAGTGTACTCAATGGAGATATCGCCACTGGGATTACGCTCATCCTTGATGATGTAACCCATGAGGTGGATCATCTTGCGCGCGAGGTCAACGATACGCACCGGTTCATTCATGTCGAGCACGAACACGTCGCCTCCGGAAGCCATGGACCCCGCCTGGATGACCAGTTGTGCGGCTTCCTGAACCGTCATGAAATACCGCGTCACTTCGGAATGGGTCACCGTTACCGGGCCGCCCTGCGCAATCTGCTTGCGGAACAGAGGGACTACTGAACCGGACGAGCCTAGCACGTTGCCAAATCTGACCATGGAAAACCGGGTCAAGGTAGCATTCTCTGAACTGATGGCGGCAAGTGCCTGCAGTATCTGCTCGGCAAAGCGTTTGGTCGCCCCCATGATGTTCGCTGGACGCACCGCCTTGTCGGTAGAAATGAACACAAAGTTTTCCACGTTGTATTTTGCGGCCGCCTTGGCCAGCACAAGAGTTCCGAAGATATTGTTCTGCACGCCTTCCACGATGTTCTTCTCGACCATCGGGACCTGCTTGTAGGCTGCCGCGTGATACACAGTGCGGATACTGAATTTGCGCAGGATGTTCTCTACCTGTATCTGGTTGCGAACTGATCCAAGCAACGCAACTATCTTGATGTTCTGGCCACCGTCCATGACGCGCAGAACTTCCCGCAACTCGCTCTCGATCATGTAGAGTCCATACTCGGAGTTGTCATAGAGGATCATGGAAGCAGGTTTGAGGCGCAGTATCTGGCGGCAAAGTTCAGAGCCGATGGACCCCCCTGCACCAGTGATCATCACATTACTGTCCTTGATGCACGCGCCCAGCAGCTGCGGATCCGGCGGCACGATGTCCCTGCCCAGCAAGTCCTCGATTTCGATGTCGCGGATTTCATCCACCCTGACCTTGCCTGACAACATGTCGAACATGTCGGGTACCGTGCGCACATGCACGGGGAAATGCTCCAGACAATTCAGTATCTGCTTGCGCTCGGCGTGCGTCGCCGAAGGAATGGCCAGCAGTATCTGGCGGACCGAGTAGGTTTCAATAAGCTCTCTGATAACCACGGGGTTATGGACCCTGATGCCATGCACCGTGTTCCCCACCAACGATTCGCTGTCATCGACAAAAGCCACCGGCAAGTACTGGTCACCATTGTTCAAGGCCGCAACCAGCTGCATGCCTGAACTGCCGGCACCATAGATAATCACGGGTTCCCGTGGCCTGAAGCTCTGGATCATGTTCTGCATCACGATTTTGGCCATGAAGCGCAGACCGCCGACCAGAAGCACTGCCATCATCCAGAACACCAGCAATGCCTGGGAAGGAAATCTGAAATTGTCCGTCGCATACACCGCCACACTTATGACTACGGTGCTGAGTGTGACGCCCTTGAGGATCACAAGACCCGATTGCAGCCCCATATACAACACGAGCGAACGATAGAGGCCGGTATTGTTGAAGATGGCGACACTGATGAAGGCGCAAAGCGCAAAGTACAGGAGGTAATAGGAGATCGTGTGTTGATCGAAGAACTGGGGGCTGACCAATACTACTGACAGCCACAGGGCGCACAAGATCAAAACGCCATCGATGACCATCATGAGAAACTGCTTGATGGAACGTGGCAGCGTGTACTTGTTTATCTTCATGGGAAGCCACCCTTGACTCATTGCCAGTCTATCCCTGCCTGATTTCAATACAGCCCTGAGACCAGATTTCCAGCGCCTACTGCATATTGGAATCCAGGTATCTGTCATGGCATTGGTTGACCAACACCAGCAAGGGTGTACACGCCAACAGGGCCAACAACCCTCCCCAGTCACCCTGGCCTGTCGAAATCCACGCCAAAGGCAGTAGCCAGCATACGTTGATAGCAGTAATGCCGGCTACGACACGCGCATGACTTCGATGAGCGTGGGCCACAAGCTGGTAAGCATGGGAACGGTGGCCATGATACCACATCAGTCCTGCACGCATTCTCTTGTACAGGGTAGCGGTGGTGTCAGTCACAAACACGGCCAGCAGAATAATCAAGGTCCAGATCGTGATAGCGCCTTGCAGCACCAGCAGCAGCCCGTATGCCGGGAGCAAAAATCCCAGAAAATTGCTGCCTGCATCACCCATGAACAATCTGGCCGGAGACCAATTGAAGTAAAGGAAACCGCTCACGATCACCGCCAGCGCCAACAAGAGCAGACTGCTCCCGTATAACCCGGCTTCCAATGCAAACCAACCCAGAGCCATCGCCACGAATACTGCTTCCACCGCTGCCAGACCGTCGATACCGTCCATGAAGTTGTAGAGATTTATGAGCCAGAGCCAGCCAACTGCGAGCAAGGCCAGCACGACCCAGGGATTGAGACTGCCTGACCAAGGCAATGAGAGCGAAGGCACACCGGGAATCAGCCAGAGCGCCGCGACTATGCACAATAACTGGAAACCGATGCGCGGCACGATACCCAGTTCATGGAGATCATCAACAAAGCCCGCTACTGCCAGACACAAACCTGGCAAGACCAGCCAGACCTGCTCCGCGGAGATGAATCCACGCCCCGCGAGAAAAACGGCGACACAAAAGAACACCAGGGCAAATCCAAGGCCTCCACCCTTTGGGGTAGGCCGCGTATGTGAACTGCGCTGGTTGGGAATATCGAACCACTGTCTGGCCAGAGACAGCCTCAGCCACAGGCCGGAAGCTGCCGCGCCAGCAAGGAAGCAAACGACAAGAAAGATTACCAGGATCATGCCTCACCGGAAAAATCAGGGACAGCGGATCATAACATCCCGACCACTGCCCCTGAACCCGATACTGGCCAAGGATAAAGCTTGCCCAAGGAACCCGACTTTCGAATGATTGCCTGACGAAGGTCAGGGTTGACAGGCAGATGTGTGAATTACTCCAGGACTATACGCGCCCGATTCAACTCGATCGTTGACTCGCCGACGCCCTTCACCTCGGCAAGCTCGTCCAGACTGTCGAATGGACCGTTCTGCTCCCGATATTCGACAATTGCCTGAGCCCGGCTCTGGCCGACGCCTTGCAAGACATCAGCAAGCGTTGCTGCATCGGCCTCGTTGATATTGACCTGCTCGACTGCAGGGACCGGCTTCTGCCCGGCAGCCGGCGCCTGGGCAAAACCGGACTGGCTTGCAGTAAAAGTTGTGAATACCAGCATGCTGCTGGCGATCAGCCTTGAAAAGGTTTTGCTGCTGGACAACATGACATTCCTCCATGAGTGGGACGCAGCATCATTGCTGCGATACCAATCTAGCAGAGATATCAATTCCTGCCGTGAATTTCCGCAAGAATGTCCTGCAGCTTGCGTTGCGGATCAGGAGCCTGGGTTATCGGCCTGCCGATCACCAGATAATCGCCACCGTCTGCAATCGCTGCGGCCGGGGTGGCAATCCGCTTCTGGTCACCGACACTGTCCCCAGCCGGTCGTATGCCAGGCGTAACCAAAAGGAAATCTGCCGGCAGGTGGGAGCGCAGCAGTGCGATCTCGCGGGCGGAGCACACCACTCCATCGATTTCGCAATCGCCAGCAAGCCGCGCGAGACGCAGCACCAGCGCCTCCGGAGCATCGCTGAACCCTACCTCCTGAAGATCATCTTCCGAGAGACTGGTCAGTACCGTTACCGCAGTCAACAAGGTAGATGAGTCGCGAACA
>JBIIWP010000013.1:0-45732 GCA_044338855.1 Pseudohongiellaceae bacterium
CAGACCGAGGTAGCCGTAATGCGCAGCCGGTGTCAGGCCTTGCTGACTCAGGATGGCCGTATAGAGGGCAGGCAGGCCTGCCGTGCACAAGAGTTCGATGAAATTCACCACGACCGCCAGCAGCGCCACCCCCAGCAATGACAGTGGCAGAGCCTGCTGTTGGGTGATGCCACGCATGCGCGCGTAGAGTCCAGGCTTGGCCTGTGCCGGAATCGACAGGCTGACGCCGCGCAGCCCGAACAGCGCATCCTTCAGATTCACTGCAGCAATACCCAATGCCAACACTGCCAGGGTCATCCATACCAGGCGCGACATGCCTACTGCCAGGAACAGATTCAGCCAGGCCGCCATGAACGCGTAATAGATCACGCCACTGACCAGTACGAAAGTGCCGGCAATCAGCGCCATGCGACGGCGATCATGCAGATGCACCAGCAGCGACAGCAGGAACAGCAGCACCCACATGGCGCAGGGATTGAAGCCATCCACCAAACCCAGCAGCACAGTGAACAAGGGCAAGCCCAGCTCGGAAACGCTGAGCATACCGAAAGAACCGGTACTTGCGTTGCCCGAAGCAGCTGCTGGTTCAGCTCCTGGCGTGGCCGGCGTCGCACCAGTCAGCAGGCCTTCCACCAAAGGGCCCGAAGCCTCCGCACCACCAAAGCCCACGAGTACGCGGTTGCCGAACACGAAGGTAGGAACCCCAGGCGGCCACAGACCTGCAGACTCCGTAATGCGCACCAATGCCTCGCGAGCGGCGGTATCGCTATCCACCTGGTGGAAAACGAGCTGTAGCGTGGGGTCCTGCGCCTGCCGCTGCGCAAGCCATGCTTTCGCCTCAGTACAATGGGGGCAGCCTTCGCGCACATAGACATGCAAGGCAGCCGCGCCGTCTTCAATCGTTTGGGCAAGTGGCGCCGGGACGCCTGCCAACAGCGGCAGCAACAGGAACAGGCACTGCCACCAGCGCTGCGTCTGCCGCCACACGCTATTCACCGGTCAGGGGCACTTCCAGCGGCTGGCGGATCGAGACAGCGCCACGCAGGTCGCCGATGGCATAGCCCACGGCCTGGTCCTGCGGATAGAACTGCGCAATGCTGTCCTGCACGGCTTGGGGGATCTGGGCGGCCGAACCATGACAGGTGAGGCAGGCCGGCTGCACGCCGATGGCCTTCATGTAGCGGTATTCCAGGCGTCCCTCGAACTCCACCACTTCGCCATGCGTCAGCGTAGCAAGATCCTCGCCCTGGTCCTGGCGTGCAGCGAACTCGTTCAGCACCTTGCGCTCCCAGGCATCGGGCAGGCCCAGCAAGGGATTGCGCACCCGCGTACCAACGCGCGTCACCTGCCAGCCATTCCGGCGCGACAGTTGGCTCGCCAGCAGCGGCGCAATGTCACGACAGATCGTGGCAGCTTCGGCCGGACCATTGGCCAGCTCGCGCTGAAGTTCGCTCTGTAATTGCTGCAGAAAGCCGTTGGCTACGGTTACCGCAGCCGACTGACGCGCGGCCAGCTCATCCTGGGCCTGCGCAACGCAGGGCAGCAGCAGGCATGCAGCAAGCACAGAATTACGGAAAGACAAACGGGACATGGTGACCTCCTAGGCCTTGGCTTTCAGGACGAGACGTTTTTTGTTGGTGCCCGGCAGATTGCGCTCCTCGGTACTGAACAGCTGCGGATGCGCCTTGACCAGGTCGGACAGCTTTCTGAACCCGAAATTGCGCGCGTCGAAATCGGGCTTGAGCTTGTTGAGATAATTGCCGAAATTGCCGAGGTCGGCCCAGCCGTCATCTTCCAGAGACTGCTCCAGCGCTTCGAGGATGAAGCGTGTGGGCAGCGCGGTTTCCTCGCGTTCCGCTACGGGAGGGGCTTCTGCCGGCTTCGCAGCGCGGGGTTTGCGACCTCCGCGCGTACGCGCCGGCTTTTCCTTGTCCTTCTCGTTGTCGCCATCCTTGTCTTTGGCTTTTTCCCTGGGCGCCGCCTTGTCATCCTCGCGCGCCTTGCGCAGCACTTCGGTGAAGATGAACTTGTGGCAGGCATTGCGGAAGGCATCCGGCGTTTTCTTCTCGCCGAAACCCAGCACCGTGAGGCCTTCCTCGCGGATGCGCATGGCGAGGCCGGTAAAATCGCTGTCGCTGGTCACGAGACAGAAGCCGTCGAACTTGCGGGTATACAGCAGATCCATGGCGTCTATGATGAGCGTGCTGTCAGTGGCGTTCTTGCCTGTCGTGTAGGCGAACTGCTGCACGGGTTTGATGGCATGGACCTGCAGCACTTTCTTCCAGCCAGCGCTGGTCGGCGCCGTGAAGTCGCCGTAAATGCGCTTCACCGTGGCCACACCAAAGCGTGCGATCTCGGCCAGCAGGCCTTCTATGACAGCAGCCTGCGCGTTGTCGGCGTCGATCAGCACCGCCAGCCGCATCGTGTTGTCGTCCTGTTCGGGGCGGGAACTGGTTTGATTGACCACCATGCGTACTCCTTGTGGGGCTTATAAAGGTATTCTGGCAGATCGGCGCGCGACCTGCCGCGACCTGGATCAAGCCAGGCTAGAACCAGCCTTTGCGCCGGAACCACAGCAGCATACCGCCAGCCACGGCCAGCATCACTCCCCACACCGCGTGGTAGCCCCAGTGCCAGCGCAGTTCCGGCATGTTGTCGAAGTTCATGCCGTACAGTCCCACGATGAAGGTCAGCGGGATGAAAATCGTGGCAATGATGGTAAGCACCTTCATGATCTCGTTCATGCGGTTGCTGTTGCTGGACAGCCAGGCGTCGTGCATGCCCGCAAGGATGTCCCGATTGGTTTCCACCATGTCGATGACCTGGATGGTGTGGTCATAGAGGTCGCGCAGGAACATGCGCGTGTCATGGCGGATCAGCGGCGAGTCGGTTTTTTCCAGCGCGCCTATTTCTTCGCGCAGCGGCCACACCGCCTTGCGCAATTTCAGCATGTCGCGCTTGAGGCGATGGATGGCCTGGATATCGCCTTGCTGCGGGGCCAGCAGAATGCGATCGTCGATCTCGTCGATGCTGTCGCCCAGACCTTCCACCACCAGGAAGTAGTGATCCACCACGGCATCCATCAGTGAGTAGGCCAGGAAGTCTGCCGGCATCTTGCGGATGCGGCCCTTGTTGTTGCGGATCCGCTCGCGCACGTTGTCGAACACATCGCCTTCGTCCTCCAGCAGCGAGATCACGTAGTTCTCGCCAAGAATGAGGCTGACGTGCTCTTCTTCCACGCGTGCCGGTTGCTCCCTGTAGATCAGCATCTTCAGCACCACGAACGTGTAGCCGGGCGATTCTTCTACCTTGGGCCGCTGCGTGGTGTTGACGATATCCTCGAGCGTAAGCGGGTGCAGGTTGAAATGCCGGCCCAGCGACTCGATGATGCCCATGTCGTGCACACCCGAGATGTTGATCCAGGTTACCGTGGAGGTGCGTGCCAGCGCAGCACACTGGTCGAGACCCGTGTCCGCGAGTTCATGGACGTGCATCTCGTTGAAATCAATGATGTCGACGCGGGTGTGGTCGCGCTTGCGCTCGCCGATGAACACCGGCGTACCCGGAGCCATGCCGGACTTGATACCGCGGCGGACGCGCTTCTTGTGGTGGGGCTTTGCCATCGTGCCTCGATGCGCCGGTCATGCCGGCAATCCTGCAGGTCGTCGTGTCACGATACCGCAAGTGCCCCGCATTTGGCAGCATCCGGCTTTACGCCTACACTGGCTGCATACCCCGCAAGGAACCCACTGCATGAAGGATATTCTCGTCATTGGCGGCGCCGGCTACATCGGCTCCCACATGGTCAAGCTGCTGCTGCGCTCGGGCTATCGCGTCACGGTGCTCGACGATCTCAGCGGCGGCTTCCGTGATGCCGTGCCCGAGGGACTGCTGGTGCAGGGCTCCATTGCCGATAAAGCGCTGCTGCAAGGGTTGTTCGGTGCCAGGGATTTTGCCGCCGTGATGCACTTCGCCTCGTTCATCCAGGTGGGCGAATCGATGGTGGATCCGGCCAAGTACTACGCCAACAACGTGGCCGCCACGCTGGTACTGCTGGACGCGATGCGCGAGGCCGGCGTGGACAAGTTCATTTTCTCGTCCACAGCAGCCATTTATGGCGATCCCGAGTACTCCCCCATCGACGAACTGCACCCCAAACAACCCATAAATCCCTATGGCCGCAGCAAGTGGATGATGGAGCAGGTGCTGGACGATTACGGCAGTGCCTATGGCTTCAAATCGGTCTGCCTGCGTTACTTCAACGCGGCGGGCGCTGATCCCGAAGGCGCCCTGGGCGAGCGCCACCAGCCCGAAACACACCTGATTCCCCTGATCCTGCAGGCGGCCTCGGGGCGCCGTGCCGCCATCTCGGTGTTCGGCAGCGACTACGATACGCCGGACGGCACCTGCATCCGCGACTACATCCATGTCAGCGATCTCTGTGATGCGCATCTGCTGGCACTGCGTCACCTGCTCGATGGCAAGGGCAACCTGCGCTTGAATCTGGGCAACGGCCAGGGCTTTTCAGTCAGCGAGGTCATTGCGGCGGTGCAGCGCGTAACAGGCCGGGAGTTTATGGTGAAGCACGAACCGCGCCGGGCCGGTGACCCGCCGCGGCTTGTGGCAGATGCGCGCCAGGCACGTGCCCTGCTGGGCTGGCAGCCTTGCTTTGCCGAGCTTGACCGCATCATCACCGACGCCTGGCAGTGGGAGCAGCAGCACAACTGGCCGTGAACGCTACCTGAACGACAGGTGTCAGGATGTACGATTGGTAACCGATTTCTTTCACATTGTTGGCTAGAATCCAACCATGGCCTCGCGGTCCAATCGCTTGCATCCCCGGCACGCAGTTCCACGGAGGAATACAGATGAAACGCATACTGACAATACTGGGTGGCCTGCTTGGCCTGCTGCTGCTCGTCGCCGGCGGCCTTGCCATCTGGCTGCT
The DNA here is from genome assembly GCA_044338855.1 of Pseudohongiellaceae bacterium. Lineage (GTDB taxonomy): Bacteria > Pseudomonadota > Gammaproteobacteria > Pseudomonadales > Pseudohongiellaceae > CAILUG01. The sequence goes on from JBIIWP010000013.1 coordinate 4,949, forward strand.
GACTTTCGATGCCAACGCCAACAAGGACTGGATTGCACGCAAGTTCCAGGAGCAGACCGGACGGTCGCTGACGCTGGACGGCAACCTCGATGTGACGTTCTACCCCTGGCTCGGACTTACTGCCGAGCGCATCGCCATCGGCAACGCCGTGGGCTTCAGCGATGAGCCGCTGCTTGCCGCAGAGGCGCTGGCCTTCCGGATCAAACTGCTGCCTCTGCTGGGCAGCCGCTACGAAATAGATACCGTGAAAGTAGCTGGCCTGCATCTCAACCTGGAGGTAGCAGGCAACGGTCTGGACAACTGGTCCTCGCTGGCAGGTGGCACTGCCGCCACTGATGCCGCGGCAGACCCGGATGCTGCGTCCGCAGGCGGCAGCCTTGGCAGTATCCTGAACAATCTGGTCATCGGTGGCGTCAATATCACCGACACCAGCATCGTTTACGACGACGCCTTTGCCGGCACCCACTATGAAGTCAATGACATCGACATGAGCATCGGTGAGCTGGTGTACGGCAACCCGCTGGACATCCAGCTGGCTTTTGACGCCGCGTCCCGCACACCGGAACTCGCCGCGCGCACTACGCTGGACGGCACTGTAGTCTACGACATGGACAGTGGCCGCTACGACTTCACGCCGCTGCAGCTCAAGGCCACTCTGCGCGGCCCCGGCGTCCCGTCCGGCAGCGCCGAATTGACCCTGGATACGGCGCTTTCGATGAACGTAGCGGATGACACCCTGACGCTCAATGATCTGGTGCTGTCGGGCCTTGGCATGCGCGTGACCGCCAATGTGGAAGCCGCCGACCTGCAGGCCGGCGAGCCCGCCGTATCTGCCACGCTCGAGGCCAGCGGCTCCGACCTTGCAGTCTGGTTCCGCGTGCTGCAGCAGGATGCACTGGCAGGCCGTATCAGCACCCTGGACAGCAGCTTCTCGCTGGTGGCCAGCCTCGAAGCTGACCTCGGCGCTGGCACGCTGCAGATCCCGACGCTGCAACTGCAACTGCTCAATGCTGATATTGACGGCAGCCTCAGCATGGAGCGCTTCAATACCGACGCTCCGGCGCTGCAGGGCAACCTCAACGCGCAGGGGCCGGACCTGCCCACGCTGGTGGAAGTGGCCGGCATGCTGCAAGGCGGCAGTGATTCGGCACTGAGCCAGGCCGGCCGCGATCTGGCGCGCGTACCGGACAAGTCCTTCCGCGTGACGACCAACTTTGCCGCCGACCTCGGTGCTGCCACCGTGACCGTTCCGGAATTCGACCTCGCCTTGCTGGGCGCTACCATCAGCGGCAAGGTCGATGCCAGCAACATCACGGACAGCACCATGCTGCAGGCTACAGGTGAGTTCGATGCCAGTGGTCCGGATCTGCCGCTGCTGATGCAGGTGGCCGGCCAACTGCTGGATGGCCGCGAGTCAGCACTGTATGTGTATGGCGACAAGCTGCGCCTCGGCGTGCAGGATCGGCGCTTTGCCCTTGCCACTACCTTCACGGCAGATCTCGGGCGCGGCAACATCGAGTTGCCCGCACTCGACGCGAATCTGCTGGGCTTTACCGCCACGGCCGAACTCAATGCGCGCGACCTGCAGTCCGCCAATGGCACCGTCAGCGGCAGCCTCAGCCTCGAAGGCAATAGCTTGCGCGAGGTGCTGACCGCTCTGGACCAGGCAGCACTTGGCGAAGTAGCGCAAAGCCTGCAGCTGGAACTGGAGATAGGCGGCAGCAGCAGTAACCTGCGCCTCAGTCCGCTACGTCTGGACCTGGTGCTGGCTGGCCGCCAGATTGCCAATTCGCCGCAGACGCTGAGCCTCAGCGCCGACAGCGTTGCCAATCTGGATGCCTGGAGTCTCAATACCGACCGTTTCAATCTCAGCGGGCTGGGACTGGACCTTGGCGGTTCCGTAACTGCCACCAACCTCAATTCGGCCCCCAGCTTTGATGGTCGTCTGGAGATACCCAGTTTCAACGCGCGCCGCTTCCTGCAGCAGCTGAACCAGGAACTGCCGCCCACCTCAGACGATACGGTGCTGCAGAAAGTCGCGTTGAGCACGGCCTTTGGCGGTACGCAGAGCAGTTTCAATCTCAACAACATGCAACTGCAGCTGGATGACTCCAGCATCACCGGATCACTGGCGGTGAGCGATCTTGCCACCATGGCCACACAGTTCAACCTGAATGTGAACAGCATCAACGTCGACCGCTACCTGGCACCAGCCACCACGGAACCTGACGTGAGCGGCGCCGAAGCCACGCCGCTGCCGCAGGACCAGCTACAGGCACTGAACCTGCAAGGCGCCATCAACGTGGGCGAGCTGGTCATCAATCGCCTGCAAATGCGCGACATCGTGCTGGAGATCAACGCCGCCAACGGCGAACTGGTCCTGGCCCCTTTCCGTGCCAACCTGTACGAAGGCAGTTTCGACGGTGACATCCGCCTCGATGCCAACGGTATGACGCCATCTGCCACCATCAGCACGACGTTGAGCAACGTGAACCTCGGTCCGCTGCTGCAGGATTTCATGGAAGCGACTTATGTCACCGGCAAGGGCAACGTCAGCCTCAACCTCAGTGGCAGCGGTGGCGACACGGCCAGCATCAAGCGCAACCTGGACGGCAACGGCAGCATCCAGCTGCAGGACGGCGTGTTGCAGGGCGTGGACGTCTCGGCGGTGCTGGCCAGCATCGAAACCATGGTCCGCAGCCGCCGCGTCCAGTCATTGCCCGAAGGCGGCAGTACGGCCTTCGAGGAAAGTGCCGCCACGCTGGCCATCGCCAGCGGTGTGATCAGCACCAATGACCTCCGCGTCAAGGCGCCGGGCTGGGCTCTGGCTGGCACTGGCATACTGGCCGACCTCGGCAACGACACCATCGACTTCGACCTGCTGGTTAGCGTGGATGAAAGTACGGTGACTTCGGCGGAAACCGAGTATGACCTCGGCGGCTACGCGTTGCCCATCGCCTGCAGCGGCGCCCTGCAAAGCCCGCGCTGCCTGCCTGATGCACAACAAATCCTCGCAGCGGCAGTGGGTTCGGCGCTGCAGCAGCGCCTGGGCAACTTCCTGCAGGATCGCCTGGGGGGCAGCAGAACCGAGGAGGAAGCCGCGCCAACGGACGCAAACCCGTAACAAGCCCGGCACGCAGACCTCAGGTTGTCTACTTTGCGCCGGCGCTTATATACTCGGCCGCGTCAGGCAAGATATCCGGCAGCGGCCGGTCTTTGCGTACACGACCAACCACCGCAAACCAAATAACAATCGCAGTCCATCTCAGGGGGCATTACATGAAACAACTTTCCACCTTCCTGGCGGGCCTGGTGCTGTGCAGCAGTTGCATGGCACAGGAACCCTATCCCTTCGTTTCCACCCCCGTAGCCGAGTTCAATGAACCCTGGGCGCTGGAGTTCCTGCCCGACGGTCGCATCCTGGTTACCGAGAAGGGCGGCACGATCCAGCTCGTCACGCAGGACGGCCAGAAGACTGAAGTCAGCGGTGCACCCACCGTGGACTACTTCTTCCAGGGCGGCCTCGGCGACATCGTGCTGCACCCCGACTTTGCCAGCAACAAGATTGTCTACATCAGCTACGTAGAAGCCGGTCCCAATGAAACCCGCGGCGCCGTGGTGGCCCGTGGCACGCTGAATCTCGACGCTCCCGCCGTGGAAGGCCTCGAAGTGATCTGGCGTGCACTGCCCAAACTGGAAGGCGGCCTGCATTTCAGCCATCGCATCCTGTTCGACACAGAAGGCCACATGTTCATCTCGGCCGGCGAACGTAACCACAACTCCGAAGATCCCGCCAACGCCCCGGGCCAGGCGCTGGACAACCACCTCGGCAAGATCCTGCGCCTGAACGACGACGGCACTGCTGCCGCCGGCAACCCCTTCGCGGCACAAGGTGGCATCGCAGCGGAAGTCTGGTCCATGGGCCATCGCAACCCGCTGGGTATCGACTTCGATCCCGCCGGCCAGCTGTGGAACATCGAAATGGCCCCGCGCGGTGGCGACGAACTCAACCTCGTCACGGCCGGCGCCAACTACGGCTATCCCTACGTGTCCAACGGCAACCACTACAACGGCAAGATCATCCCGGACCATGACACCGACACCGAAGGCAAGTACGTTGCGCCCAAGGTCTGGTGGAACCCTGTTATCTCGCCTTCCAGCCTGATGTTCTACACCGGTGATGCCTTCGCCGACTGGAAGGGCAACGCCTTCATCAGCGGCCTGTCCTCACAGTCCATCATCCGCGTTACCGTGAATGCGCAGAACGGCGCCGCCACCGAAGCCCAGCGCTTCGTGATGGGCAAGCGCATCCGTGGCGTGGAACAGGGTCCGGATGGCAACATCTGGGCCATCGAAGACGGCGCTGGTGGCCGCCTGCTGAAACTTTCCCCCCGGTAGGGGCGGACCGCCGCGTCCGCCCGCGGCATTCGGCACAACAAGGGAGCCTTCGTGGCTCCCTTTTTTTTGGGCTCGCAGAGGGTCTGGAATTTGTGGGGCACTGATCGGGGTTGGTGAGAACCCGGGGTGCGCTGTGGCGGGGTTCTCGCAAGGAACACTGATGGGGGCTTCGTTATGGACTTGTGACAGGTTTTCTCGCAAAGCTCGCCAAGTTTCTCAAGGCGCCAAGAGTCTGGAGTGGTGTCCAGTCAAGCGACACTCATTAACGGACCATTCACTCGCAGCCAGAAAAGTGCTGTATTCAGAATCTTGCGCAACTCCCTTGGCGACTTGAGAAACTTGGCGAGCTTTGCGAGAAAACCTGTCACTCCCCCTCGAACAAAGCCTCGAACCAGTCCCCCTCAAACAACCACCAAAGCAGCGAGCCCGGAAGTATCACCCCACCCGTTCCATGCGTCCCCAAAAGCCCCACGCAAACCAGAGTCACAAAGCCCCGGACTCCAGCTCCCGTGCCAGGTAATCAGCCTGGCGTAGCATCAGCGAGATGATGGTGAGCGTGGGGTTGGCACTGCCGGAAGTGGTAAACAGGCTGCCGTCCGATACAAACAGGTTCGGGATATCGTGCGTCTGACCATAGCTGTTGCAGACGCTGCTGGCCGGATCATCGCCCATGCGGCAGGTGCCCATGTTGTGCGTGGCGCCGAAACCTTCATGCGTAAATACGCGCGTAGCACCCAAAGCCTCATACATCTCGCGCCCGCGACGATAGCCGTATTCCAGCATCGCATTGGTGTTGGGATGTTTGTTGTACGTGACGATCGGCACTGGCAAGCCAAACTGGTCCTTTTCGGTGGCGTGCAGCGTGATGCGGTTATCTGCCTGCGGCGGGTCCTCGCCCGTGATGATGACGCCGCTGAGCTTGTTGTAGTCCAGCATCAGCTCGGCGTATTCCTTGCCCCAGCCGTTGGGGATCAGGTTGGCAGCGATGTACTCGGGCCCCAGCGCCAGCAGATGGTACTGGAAGCCGCCGACAAAACCGCGCGCAGGATCATGCTTCACTTCGTCGCGGATCACGCCGGCGCAGGTGGTGCCCTTGTACCAGTTCACCACACCCGGCATCACGCCGAAGATCATCGCCATCACATGACGCATGTAGTTGCGGCCGACCTGGTCACTGCTGTTGGCAAGGCCATTGGGAAAGCGCTCGGTGGCTGAATTCAGCAAGAGGCGCGTGGTTTCCACGACGTTGGCGGCCACGCACACGACGCGCGCTTTCTGCTCGTGCTCCACGCCGTCTTTGTCCACATAGCGCACGGCAGTGGCGCGGCCGCTGTCGTCGGTGACGATGCGCGTGACCATGCTCTGCGGGCGCAGGTCATAGAAGTCGGTGGCCTCGGCCTGCGGGATGTGGTTGAACAACGTGGTCCACTTGGCATTGGTGGCGCAGCCGCTGTTGCAGAAACCCAGTTGCAGGCAGGCCGGACGCCCATCACGCGGTGCCGAGTTGATGGCCATGTTGTAGGTGTCGACGTCACTGTAGCCCACGGCGCGCGCCGCCGCTTCCATCACCTTGTAGTTGGTGCTGGGTGGCAGGCGTTCGATGCCGTGCGTACCGGTGACGCCGAGCATGTCTTCGGCGCGCTCGTACCAGGTGGCGAGTTCTGCTGGTGCGATAGGCCAGTCCGCCAGGTTGCAGCCGTCGAGTGCGCCATAGGTGGACAGTGATTTCAGCTCGAATTCTTCCAGTCGCGGGCAGCAGGCAGTCCAGTGCGTGGTGGTGCCACCAACGCCCTTTACGGACCACACCGGCATGCCGTCAGGCGCGTAGCCCTGCCCGATGCGGCGATCCAGCCAGCTGAGCTTCACGAACATCTCGGGCTCGTTGTTGGCGATATCGCTGAGGCTAAGGCGAGGACCGGCTTCGAGGCAGACTACCTTGATGCCGCGCGTGGCAAGTTCGCGCCCGACTGTCCCACCACCGGCGCCAGAGCCGATGATGACTACTACTGAGTCGTCGTTGAGATCGAAGTTGGCAGCCATCGTTATTGCTCCGTCGCTTGTGCTTGCGGCAACCAGTCGATCTCGTCGAAGCCGCGGTTCAGGTAGCCGCCGTACTCGATCGCAGAGCCACCATAGCCAACCAGCGCGAACACTTCCGGCGAGCGGTACAGCACTTCGATGGTGGCAGCGCGCAGTGTGGCGAAGAAAGGCGTGTCCTGCAGGCTGGCCAGCACGGTTACGCGCGCTGATTCATCCAGTTCCTTCCACGGCACGTTGCCGCTGACTTCGCGCAGCTTCGCCATTCCGTCGGAGATCGCGGGATTGTTTGCCTGCAGCAGCCGCTCGCCGACCTGCACATACAACACCGGCGTCAGTGCAGCAAACGGGAACAGGTCATAGGCGATCGAGGCCAGCAGCTGCAGGTCGGTATCACCTTGCGGCTCCGTGACAGCCTCTGGCAGGGCAGTGTCAGTCGCCTCGCTGCAGGCTGCCAGCGAGCCCACCAGTGCCAGTTGCGAGATGGCCAGAAGCGTCTCGCGCCGGGTCAGATGAAGCATGTCCCCTCCTCTCTTTACGCCAGGGATCAAGTTGGTCTGCCACCTTGATCCGATCAAGTAACCTGACCGCTTGATCGGGTCAGGGTTGCAGGTATTGTTCCAGCAGGCCGGCTTCGTGCAGGTCGAGGTAGTAGCTCGCGGGATCGCAGCTGTCCTGCTCGCTGACGTCGAGATAGTCCTCGCGTGCCATGCCGCGCGTGCGCACCAGCGGCTGCGTGTACAGCGGATCATAGATGGTCATGGTGCGATCTGCAGAGAGCTTGTCCGCGCTGAACATGTAGCGCTCCACTGTACGCGTGCCTTCACCGCTCATCGGCAGGCCGGAGCCATCGAGCCAGCCGGGCAACAGGTGCGTGGTTTCAATGACCAGCGTGCGCTCATCTTCCCAGTGGCCTACGGAGTAGCCGTTGGCCGTGGAGCGCGTATCTGCCGGCGCCGTGCGCCCATCCATATAGACGCGACGCGGTGAACTGTGGTCCACATAGAGGAACAGGTAGTGGTCGCCGGCGTCGAAAATGTCGAGGTTGTAGGGATTGCCGAACATGCGTGGCAGTCCCAGCTGAATGCAGCGCAGTCCGTAGTCGTCGTACTTGGTGTTGGCATCGCGCAGACGCTGGCCTTCCTCGGTAAAGGGCGTTGGCTTGGGCTCCAGGTCGTCCACGGTGACGCGGAACTTGTAGCTGTTGCGCCAGGCACCACTGATGTCGAAGGGGTGGTCGGGATTCAGCTGGCCATGGCCGTAATCCGTGTCGGGATCGGCCATGATCTGCAGCGGATCGCGGCGCGGCGCGGAATCGGCGGGGGCGCGCGAGCCGAACAGGCGCCCGTCGGCGAACTGGCCGCCACGCAGGAACAGCTTGTGGGCGCCATCGCGCCCCAGTTCACCATCCACGCTGATGGTGTCGCCCACCTTGACGGTGTCCTGCAGCCAGTTCTGCTGGCGCAGCGAGGTGACACTGGAGGTTTGCAACTCCCAGTTTTCGACCGTACCGTCTTCTTTCGTGACATCGATGCGGTAGCGCACGTGCGGGTTCGTGTAGCGCACCTCCGTGACGATGCCGGTCAGGCTACCGCGCAAGGTCGCGTCGAATTCTGCCGAGAACGAATGATGGGCACTGGCGACAGGGCTTAGGGCGCCGGCTGCCAGCAGAGACAGTGAAAGCGCAGTGATGCGCAGGATTTTGCAAGTCATGAATATTCCCCCTCGTGAATCTGCAACTGAACCTTGCAGGCGCTGAACCAGCAATAACCAATCAACTCATCCCTGAACCTTGTCAATGTACGGTGTAATCGTCTGCAGCGCGCGCGCCGCGATCAGCTGCGGGTCCGTGCTGCGCACCAGCGGGTCGAACAACTCCAGCGACAGCGCCCGGTCGTAGCCCTTCGCAACCAGCTTGTCGAGGATGCGCTGCAAGGGCGCAATGCCCTCGCCCGGAAACGCGCGATCTTTCTGCTCAGCCACTTCCAGGGGCGGCAGCTGCGGGGTATCGGCGAAATGTACATGATGGATCTCGCCCACGTTGACGAGATCGAGATCATCGAATTTGCTTGGGCCTGCCCACAGATGGTACAGGTCGATCATGAACTTCAGGTTCGGATGATTCACGGTGCGCACCACGTCCAGCGAGGTTCGCAGGTTGTTGACGAAGCGCGAGTTACGCGTGAACTCCAGCATGAGGCTGATACCGGCGCCGCGCGCGATCTCGGCGGCTTCATGCAGGTTGGCGTGCAGGCGGTCGTAGTCGGCCAGCACGTGCGGCTGGCTGGCCGTGGAAGGTGCCACGAGACGATCCGCCCCCAGGGAAGCCGCCAGCTCCACTTTCCATTTGAGGCTTTCGATGGCCCCAGGACGCTGCTCACCGTCTTCATCGAGATAAAGCTGGTTGGTGGACGAGAACGGCAACTGTCCGAGATCGTCGAGTAATTTGCGCGCGGCGCCCTTGCCGTTGGCATCCTCGAACTCGCGGGCCTTCATGAGGTCCGGCTCCACCGCGCGGATGCCCGCGCGCGCCCAGCCTTCCATCGTGGTGCGGAAGTCAAAGCCGTCGGAGGTGATGCCGTGCATGCACACGACAAGACCGCTGCCAGCCACATTCTGTGCCTTGCTGCCGGACGCCGCTGCCAGCGCCGTTACGCCTGCGGACATTGCCATGAAATCGCGACGCTTGAGTGACATGGGCGTTCCGGCATCATTGCAGATCCTGATTGATGAGATCGGGCTGGCGCTGGCCGAGGTCCTGTACATAGGCACTCGCCACATCGCGCACCGAGGTCACGCCGCTGCCGCGCATGCAGATGGCCAGCTCGCGGTTCAACAGATCCAGCACGCGTTCCACGCCGGGCTGGCCGAAGGCGCCCAGCCCCCAGGCGAACGGACGGCCCACGCCGACCGCACTGGCGCCCAGCGCCAGTGCCTTGAACACGTCGGTACCGCGGCGGATACCGCCATCAACCATCACCGGGATCCGGCCGTTCACGGCCTTTACCACCTCTGGCAGGCACTCGATGGTGCCACGACCGGTGTCGGTGGCACGGCCACCGTGGTTCGACACAATGATGCCATCGGCACCGTGGCGCAGAGCTTCCTTCGCGTCTTCACCGGTTTCGAGACCCTTGATGACGATGTTCATCTTCGTCACTTCCTTCATGCGCTCGATCACTTCCCAGGTGAGGCTGGAATCGACCAGGCCCACGCCGTTCATGTCCATGCCTTCGAAGATGGCCTTGGTCTGGCCGGGGTAATGGCAGTCGTCGCACAGACGGCTGTCTTCACGCGCCAGGATGGAGGCCGTTTCGGTGTTGCGGCCACCGGGCAGGTCCACGGTGAAGCAGACCGTGCTGCAACCGGCCTGTTCGGCGCGCTGCAGCAAATAGACGGTGTAATCCCACTTGTTGGTGGAATACAGCTGGAACCACATGCCCTGGCCGTTGCGTGCAGCCATCACCTGTTCGATGGGATCCGTCGCCTGTGTGGAGATGATCATGTGCATGTTCTTGGCGGCAGAGGCGCGCGCCACACCGGTCTCGCCATCGCTGTGGAAGGCACCACAGCCGCCGATGGGGCTCAGCATGATCGGCGAATTGGCCACTGCGCCGAGCACATCAATCGAGGTATCGATGTTCTGCACATTGACGAGGCGGCGGGGACGGATCTGGAAGCGCGTATACCCGAGGCGGTTGGCATGCAGCGTGCCATCGCTGTCGACACCGGAATTGAGGTAGCCCAGATGCGCCGGCGGAATGTTTTCGCGCGCCACCGCTTCCATCTCGAACACGTTCAGCACATCGGCCGGGTCTTTCAGGCGCTGGCCGAGGGTTTCCTCTACCTCCTGGGCGAAGGCATCAAAGGTAGTGAGCAGCGGACTGGCCGCCAGAAAGCGCAGGAATTCGCGGCGCAGGCGCGGGTTGGAATGAGACATGGGTTCCCCTGTTGATAAAGCCGGTTAATGGAGCCGGCTGGTGGCTGTGGCCTGGCGCTTTTTGTTGTATGGCAAGGAAACAAGCCCCTGCCCGGCGCCTCAAAACTGTACCGACTTTAACCAGAACACCAGTCTTTTGGAAGTCTGCTCCGTCTGGTCGATGTCCTTCCAGTGATACATGGCACCCAACTCGGGATGACGCGTGTAACCACGCTGCTGCCAGAAGGTATCGTGCGGCTGGTAGGCGGGGGGCCGTAACGGGTGGTCGGCCGGTCTTTCCACCGCGCAGAAGCAGCACCAGTCGAAGCCTCCCAGCGCGCGGGCATGCGCTTCGCGCTCCTCGAAAAAGCGGGCTCCGGTGCCCCGGCCCCGGTACTCGCGGCGAAGCACGGATTCGGCGCAGTAAAAGATACGCGCGGGGTCGTAGCCATGGTCGAGCAAGGGCTGCCGGAACTGCAGTTCCTCGTGCCTCATGGGGATGCCGGTGGAAGCCCCCACCACCTTGTCGCCATCGAAAGCGACCACGACGACCGCCTCGGGACAGCGTACGTAGGTCTGCAGGTACTGGCGTTCGTAGTCCATGCTGCCGTCGTAGAGGTAGGGGAATTCCCGGAATACCTCGATGCGCAGCCTGGCCACCGCCTCGAGGTAGTCATGCAGGGCGGCGCCGCTGAAACGCCGGATGGCAAGTGTCGTCATGGTTGGCCTGTCGCAGGTCTGCCGTAAGGGCTGGCAATCTTAGTGGAGAAACGTGCAGCTTTCAGCGCAATTGACGTATTCTTGCCCCCTGCCCCGCACCAGCCAGGGAACGCGATGGACCCCCTCAATCCACAACACTCCGCCCAGCTGCTGGCCCACCTGCAGGGCATCATCCGGGATTTCGCCTGCTCGCTCGACATCGACGAAACCTTCGCCACCACGCTCGACAGTCTCATGCGTCACCTGCAGACCGAAGCCGCCTCGGTGTTCCTGCTGGGCAAGGACGGGCAGGAGCTGGTCTGCCATGCCTGTGCCGGTCCCGTGGACCTGCGCGGTACGCGCGTGCCTGCAGGCGAGGGCATCGTGGGACGCAGCGTCGCCAGCGGCAGCGTGCAATTGGTGCGGGATGCGCGTGATGCTGCCCATTTCCATGCTGAGGTGGATCGCCAGACCGGCTTTTCAACGCGCTCGCTGCTGTGCGCCCCGCTGGTAGTGCAGGACCAGACACTGGGCGCCATCGAGCTGATCAACAAGATCCCCAGCCTCGACAATCCCGAAGGGCTGTTCAATGCGGTGGACGCACAATTGCTCAGTATCCTTGCCTCTTCGGCGGCGCTGGCCATCCGCAATGCCACGCTGGCCCGCGAGCTGGTCAACAGCCGCACCCTGCAACATGAACTGGTGCTGGCCCGGCACATCCAGGAAAGCTTCCTCCCGGTGTTCGATGAGGAACATCCCATCGCCGGCATCAACCTCGCGGCCAAGAACGTGTCCGGCGACTTCTTCGACTACGTGCGCCTGCCTGACGGCTCCTACAGCTTCAACATCGGTGATGTGAGTGGCAAGGGCATGGATGCCGCGCTGCTGATGGCGCGAGCGAGCTCGCTGTACCACTGCCTTGCCAAGACCGTGGATTCGCCAGCAGCGATCATGGCCATCATCAATGAGGAACTCAGCGAGCATGCCACCCGGGGCATGTTCGTGACGATGATCGGCGGGAGCTACCACCCCGCCACCCGTCAGGTGGTCCTGGCCAACGCCGGCCATGTCCCTGCCATCCGCCATGCCCGCAACGGCGACTTCACCTACTTTGAATCGCGCAGCCTGCCGCTGGGGATTTTGCCGGACCAGGCCTTTGAGGAAGTCAGCTTCTCGCTGGCAGACGGAAGCCTGTATTTGTATACTGACGGCCTTTCCGAGGGCTTGGCCCGGGTGCTGCGGCAGCCCGATGACCCAGGCAATCTGCAAACCTTGATTGAGAAGCACTGCCACATGCCAAGACAGCAGCGCCTGCAGCAGTTTGCCCAGGAGGCCTCGCGGCTGGACTATAGTTTTGACGACCTGACCATCCTGCTGATTGAAGAAAGCCTGCCCGCCGGCGCCCGCCAATGAGTCACCAGCAGCGCCCCGGCAAGACCACTCTCCTGCTGGAGTACCAGTTCCACGCGCAGCCTTCAGAGCTGTGCACGGTGCGCCAGAAGCTGCGCGAAACCCTCGAACACCGCGGTGCATCGGAATCACTCGTCAACTGCATCATCCTCGCCGTGGGTGAGGCTTGCATGAATATCATCCAGCATGCCTATGGTGCGGAGGACCGCGGCGACATCATCCTGGAAGTACAGAAGCAGGGCGACAACCTGACCTTCCGGCTGACGGATTTTGCCAGGCGCAAATCCAGCATGGAGGAGATGCAGTCGCGAGCGCTCGAAGATGTGCGGCCCGGCGGCCTCGGTTGCCACCTCATCAACGAAATCATGGATGAAGTCAGCCTCGTGGAATGTGCCGGTGGGTGTGGCAACGTACTGCAAATGAAGAAATGCCTGAAGGATAATCCCTGAAATGAATATTAGTCTGGTTTCGATGGACTCCCATGACCTGCTGAAAGTGGCAGGCGAAGTGGACATGCACTACTCCCCGCAAGTACGGGAACAGATCCTGGCCTCACTGAAGGCGGGGCGCCCCTTGCTCATCGATTTGAGCGGCGTCAGTTACATTGACAGCTCGGGTATTGCCTCGCTGGTGGAGGGCTTCCAGACTGCGAAGACCGCCAAGCTGCATTTCGGGCTCCTGAACATCAGCAATACGGCGATGCAGGTACTCACGCTGACTCGCCTCGACAAGATCTTTGCGCTGTATGACAGCGTCGAGAAGTTCCGCAGTGAGCTGCGGGCCTGACATGTCGATGACGAACGACAAGAATGCGATAGAGATCCGCGACCTTGTGGTGGACTACGGCCAGCGTCGTATCCTCAACGGCCTCAATCTCGAGATTCCGTCCGGCAAGATCTCGGTGATCATGGGTGCAAGCGGCGCCGGCAAGAGCACGCTGCTGCGCTGCATCCTGGGGCTCAAAAAGCCCACATCAGGCAGTTTGCGCATGCTCGGCACGGAGCTCACCACCTGCACCGCGCGCGAACTCAACGACGTGCGCAAGCAAATGGGCGTGGCATTCCAGGGCGGCGCTCTGTTCTCGTCCATGTCGGTAGGCGAAAACATCCAGCTGGCACTGCGCGAACATACGACTCTCGACGAAAACACCATCCGCATCATGACGCGCATCAAGCTCGACATGGTGAACATGCTGCCCTTCGAGCATCTGATGCCCTCGGAGCTGTCCGGTGGCATGACCAAGCGCGCTGCGCTGGCCCGCGCCATCATCATGGATCCCAAGCTGCTGTTCTTCGACGAGCCGTCGTCCGGTCTCGATCCCGTCACCGCAGCCGAGCTCGACGAGTTGATCCTGCTGCTGAAAAAGGGCATGAACATGACCATCCTGGTGGTGACGCACGAACTGGAAAGCGCCTTCAAGATTGCCGACCAGATATCCATCATGAGCAACGGTGAATTCCTGGTGACGGGCGGCCCGGATGACATCCGCATGTGCCAGAACCCCATCGTACAGGGCCTGCTGCACCGCACGCCGCGCGAAAACGTGGTAGATACGGATGCCCACCTGCGCGCACTGGTGAACCCCGAGCCCTGAGTGTCGCGCACAACCGAATTCCTGGAACGACAGAAATGCTGAAAGCCATAGAAACATTGGGTAGCAACGTGCTCGCCGGCATCGAGCAGGCTGGCCGCACCTTGCATTTGCTGCTGCTGGTGCTGTGGGAGATCGCGCGCCCCCCCTACAGCTTCTACGCCATCGTGCGCCAGGTCTACTTCATCGGCGCGCGCTCGATGTCGCTGATCATCATCTCCGGAATAACAATAGGCATGGTGCTGGCGCTGCAGTTCTACAACATTCTCGAGCGCTTCGGGTCGGTGAACCTGCTCGGCGCCGGCGTGGCGCTAAGCGTGATCCGTGAGCTGGGTCCGGTAATGACGGCGCTCATGGTGGTAGGCCGTGCAGGTTCGTCGATCACGGCGGAACTCGGCATCATGCGCATCACCGAGCAGGTGGATGCACTGGAGTGCATGGCGATCTCTCCCACCAAGTTCCTGGTGGCACCCAAGCTGATCGCGGGCCTCATTTCGGTGCCATTGCTGACCGCCATCTTCGATTTCGTGGCGCTGTTCGGCGGCTATTTCGTGGGCGTAGTGATGTTCGGTGTACCGGATGGCTCCTACATGAACGGCATGATCGATGCCGTGGAGTGGGAGGATGTGCGCCTGGGTCTCGTAAAATCGCTGATCTTCGGCGGCCTCGTCACGCTGATCTGCTGCTCCAAGGGTTTTTACATGCACCTCAGCAAGGCCGGCTCACAGGGCGCAGAGGGCGTAAGCTACGTCACCACAGATGCGGTAGTGCTGTCGTCGATTGCCGTACTGTTCAGCGACTTCCTGATCGGCGCGTTGCTGCAATAACCGGATTTTTTACTGAGGAGAATGCCTGCAGTCCAGGCAAGGAACCCGACATGAGCAAACTCAACATCCAGATGGTGACCGGTGTTTTCGTGATCATCGGCATACTGTGTTTTACCTATGCCGCCGTGAGCATCGGTGGCGTCCGCTTCACCGAGCAGCCCGGCTACACGCTGCACGCACGCTTCACCACGATTTCAGGCCTGCAGACCGGGGCCATCGTGGAAGCCGCCGGCGTGCGCGTGGGCGTGGTCAACAAGATCGAGTTCGACCCCGAGAGCTACGAGGCCATCGTCAGTATGCGCATCAACCGTGAGGTTCCGGTGCAGGAAGATGCCATTGTGGCGATCCGTACCCAGGGCATCATCGGGGAGAAGTACGTGAAGATCGTGCCCGGCGGCTTCGAGGAACTGCTCGGTGAGGGCGACGAGATCCTGGAGACGGAATCGGCCGTGAGCCTGGAAGAGCTGGTCAGCAAGTACATCTTCCAGTAACCCCGGACTGACACCACAACAAAGGATGCTCGACATGGCAGTACCCGCATTTTTTCCGACGGCCCTCAGCCTGCGCGCCGTCGTGGCGGCGCTGCTGCTGGCCTTGGCTACCCCTTCGCTGGCGCAGGAAGACACGCTGGAGAATGATTTCGACGATGAGGAATTCTTCGAGTTCGACGAGGAAGGGGCCGGGGAAGCACCCGATATTGCGGATCCGCTGGAAGGCTTCAACCGCGCCATGTTCGGCTTCAACGACAAGGCCTATCGCTATGTCCTGAAGCCGGTGGCGAAGGGTTTACGCATCCTGCCGGTACCCGTGCGCACCTCGTTTCGCAATTTTTTCAGCAATCTCGGGACTCCCGTCTCGGCCATCAGCGCGCTGCTGCAAGGGGATCTGGGCAATACCGGCAGCGAAGTGGGACGCTTTGGCGTAAACACCACCTTGGGCATTCTGGGCCTCTTCGATCCAGCCACAGGTATGGGACTGGTGCAGGATGACGAAGACATGGGCCAGACCTTCGGACGCTGGGGTGTGGGCACGGGGCCCTACATCGTGCTGCCACTCCTGGGCTCCTCAAGCCTGCGTGATACCGTAGGCTTCGGCACCAACGCTGCCCTCAATCCCATCAACGCCAAGCTCGACACCAGTGAAATCATCGCGCTGCAACTGCTGCGTGTGGAAGTCGCCCTGTCGCTGGATCAGGACACCTACGAAGCCCTCTACGATGGCGCCCTGGACCCCTATATCTTCTTCCGCAGTGCCTGGACCCAAAACCGCGCCGGCAACGTCGCCAGGTAGGGGCGGGGCCCGATTCAGGCCGGGTTCAGTGCGGCTGCAGTGTAATCAGAGGGCGGGGTATACTCCCCACCCATTCCCGACACAGAGAGCGTCGCTCATGAGCAGTCTTGCCGCCCGCACCGCCAAATTCATGCTGGCCGCCGTGTTTTGCTCCGGCCTGGCCGTGAGCCTGCCTGCCAGTGCCCAGGACGGCGCCCCCACCGCTGCCGTGAAATCCGTGGTGGATACCATCCTGAGCATCCTGCGCGGTCCCGACTTCAACCTGGAAGCCGACCGCCCGGCCATCCGCATCGAAATCCGCCGCGCTTTCGACGATACCGCCATGGCCCAGAGCGTGCTCGCGACCAACTGGCGCCAGGCCAGCACGGAGCAACAGGACGAGTTCAAGGCCCTGCTGAGCCAGACCATCGAGGGAACCTACATTGGTCGCCTGCGCGCCTACAGCAACGAAACCGTCGACTACCTTGCCGAGGAGATCAAGGAGAATCGCGCCACGGTAGATACCGTGATCCGCTCTGCAACCGGGGACATTCCCCTGATATACAAGCTCCGCAAGCGCAGCGACGGCTGGTTTGTATATGACGTCGAAATCGAAAATGTCAGCATGGTGAGCACCTACCGCGAGACCTACCGCAGCGTGGTACGCAAGGACGGCATGGACGGCCTGCTGAAGCAAATGCGCGAAAAAATTGCCGAACTTGAGGCCCAGGCCAACCTTGAACCCGCTGCCTGAGTGCCTGATTACGGCGATTCGGAGCAATTACCACCCAAGTCATCAATCTTTGCCGGCATTTGTCTTGCCCGGGCTCGGTACCCCTGTGCTAGAATGCGCGCCCTGATTTCCCCCCCTTAGCGCTCCTCACACCGGATACTGCATCGATCCTGCCATGGCCCAAGTATTAAGCCTGAAAGAACTACGGACCAGCTCCGTCCTCAAAGCCGAAATCAGCAAGCTTGAAGAGGAAAAGAACCAGTTGCTGGAGCAGCTGGAGCGCCAGAAGCAGCTGGAAAAGAAGCTGCGCGACGATCTCGTCGAGCACAAGAAGGACTTCGAGCACCTCGAACGCCAGTTCGACCATTTCGCCGGCGTCGAGTCCGAGTTCGAGGCCTTGCAGCAGCAGGTCGCCATGGAGCGCCTCGAGAAGCTCATCGGTGAGGACAAGAAGGATAACCAGCTCAAGCTGCAGCTCGACAAGGTGCGCGCCGAGCTGAAGACTGCCCTAGACGAACTCAAGGAACTGAAGCAGCTCGACCCGCAGCGCCTCAAGCGCCAGGTCGCCGACCTCAAGAAAAAGACCCTGGAACAGGCTGCTGACAACCAGAATGTCAACAAGGCCCTCGTGACGGTCCGCAAGGAACTCAAGGAAGTCACCACCGAGAAGGAACAGCTCGACGCCCAGCTCAAGGCCAGTCGCAGCGGCACCGACTTCTTTTGGCAGTCCGTGGACAGCATCTGGGTGCTGTACGAATGCACCATCGTGCTGAAGGATGAAACGGTCGAGAACGCCGACACCTGGAAGCGCATCCGTTGCATGAACGCCCTCACCGGCGAAAGCACGTTGAGCAGCGGCAAGGACGAGCAGGACAAGGCACTGTGGCTTGGCACCATGCAGGTTCCCGACGACGTGTCGGTGGAAGCCGGCAAGCGCCTGCTCAGCATCGCCGCCGATCTCGACGAAGAGAAAGACTGAACGCGCAGGGGCACGCTGCCCCAGGAACCCGGGTTCCCGCCATGCAACTCGAAATGATCTCCACCGGCGAAGAAGTGCTGTCCGGCCAGATCGTTGACACCAACGCCGCCTGGTTCGCCGACACCCTGATGAACCATGGGCTGGAGCTGCAGCAACGCAGCACCGTGGGCGACCGCCTGCACGACCTCGTCCGCATCTTCACCGAACGCAGCAAGGTCGCCGATGTAATCCTCGTAAACGGCGGCCTTGGCCCAACCAGTGACGACCTGTCCGCTGAAGCTGCAGCGCGCGCCTGTGGCGTGAGCCTGGTGGAAGATGCCGGCTGGCGCCTGCATCTGGAGGACTGGTTCCGCCGCCGCGGGCGCCCGATGGCCCAGAGCAACCTCAAGCAATGCCTGCTGCCCGCCAACGCCATCCTGATCGACAACCCCAACGGCTCTGCACCCGGCTTCCGTGTCAAGCTCAACCGCGCCTGGCTGTTCTTCACGCCGGGGGTGCCCAGCGAATTCAAGCCCATGGTGCTGGAACAGTTCCTGCCTTTTCTGCGCGAGCAATTCCTGTTCGACACCAACGTCCATTTACACAAGTTCCTTACCCTCGGGCACGGAGAATCCAGCCTTGCCGAGCAGTTGAAGACAATGGCAATGCCGGGTGGCGTGACGCTGGGTTATCGCCCATCGCTGCCTTTCGTGGAGATCAAGGTATTCGCGCGCGGCGCTGAGGCAATCCAGTCGTTACAGGAGTTCCTGCCACGCGTGCGTCGCTGCCTTGGCGCCGCCATCGTAACGGAGCGTTTCGCCTCGATCGCCGAGGAAGTCCATACGCTGCTGCGCACGCAGGCTGTCACGCTGAGCCTGGCGGAATCCTGCAGCGGCGGACTCTTGAGCAGCCAGCTGGTGGAATTCGCTGGCAGCTCCGACTATCTGAAGCACGCCGTGGTCAGCTACAGCAATGAGGCCAAGACCGCCTTGCTGGGCGTGCCGGCTGCACTGATCGAACGCCATGGCGCCGTCTCGATCGAAACCGCCGAAGCCATGGCCATCGGCGCACGCCGTATTCTCGACACCGATTTCGCGCTGGCCATCACCGGTATCGCGGGTCCCGATGGTGGCAGCGACGCCAAGCCAGTCGGCACGGTGGCAGTCGCGCTGTGCGATCGCAGCCAGTGCTGGACCCAGGTGATACAGCTGAGCCAGCGCTCACGCAGCCTGGTGCGCAGCTTGAGCTGCGCCATTGCGCTGGACATGCTGCGCCGCCGCCTGCTCGATCAGCCACCACTGGAGCCCTATCCCTTCATCCCGGCCCGGGACAGCCGCGTTTCGGCGATCGGGGAGCCTTCCCATTAGGATCGTCTTTTCCATTCGCTGGAAACTCATCATTTCCATCATCCTGCCCCTGCTGCTGGTGAGCGCGGTGGTGATGGGCGTGACACTGCAACGCATTTACGTGTCGGCGACCAATGCCCTGCTGGAACAGCATCTGCAGGAAGTCAGCCTGCTCGCGCGCAGTATCGACAATGAACTCAGCTCGCTGGCACGGGTGGCCGATGACACTGCCGGTTTCCTGAGTATCCATGCGGACCTGCAGGAAGACGAGCTGTATGCGCAGTTGCGCACCAACGTCAGTAGTACCCCGATGATCTTCGGCGCCGCGCTGGCCTTCGAGCCCTACGTCTTCAAGGCGAATCAGCGCCTGTTCGCGCCTTATGTCTACGACGGCGACCTCAAGGCCATCGACATCAGCGTGGTGGCCTACGACTACACCAACGGCAACTGGGACTGGTACAGCCGCGTCCGCAACAGCGGCCAAAGCGGCTGGAGTGAACCCTATTTCACCACTGGCAGCGGCGACTACGCTCTCACTACCTACTCCACCCCGGTCCTGCGCGACGACATATTCATAGGCGTGGCCACCGTAGACCTGCGCCTTGATGAACTGAGCCGCGAAATCTCCAGCCAGCTGGTGGACCAGCGCTTCATGGTAATGAGCCCTACCGGTCGTTTTGTCGCGCATTTCGACCCAAGTCTGACCTCCGGCTCGGGCCTGCATGAACTGGCGCAGCGCCAGACCAACCCCGGATTCGTAAGCGTGGCGGACGATATCCTGGCAGGGAAGACCGGTTTCAACGTGCTGCGCGGTCTGGTGCTCAACGGCGCGCCCGAGTCCGGTAACGTCTGGATCTTCCACACGCCCATCGCCAACACCGGCTGGTACCTCGCGGCCTTCACCTCCGAAGCACAGCTGATGGAGTCACTGCTGGACCAGATCCAGATCGCGCTACTGGGCATGTCGCTGACGGTACTGCTGATCTTCGTGCTGGTCTGGCTCGTCTCCTCGCGCCTCACGCGTCCCTTGAAGTTGCTGGAAGCCGCCGTGTCCGATGTGGCGCGCGGCAAGCTCGACACCCAGATCCAGAACATCCGCTCCATGGACGAAATCGGCCGCCTCAGCATCGGCTTCAACCGCATGCTGAAAAACCTGAAGAAGCAGATCGAACTGCAGAGCCATCAGGAAACCGCGCAGAAGGTGCTGGAGCGCGAGATGGAGATGGCACGCGAGACCCAGCGTGCGCTGTTGCCCAGTGAGTTCCCGCCGTTTCCGGAGCGCAAGGAGTTCGAGCTGCATGCCGTGAGCCAGGCGGCCATGCATGTGGCTGGCGACTTTTTCGATTTCTTTCTCGTCACCCCGAAGACGCTATGCCTGGTGATTGCAGACGTCAGCGGCAAGGGCATGTCGGCGGCTCTGGTGATGGCCGTAACCCGTACCATCATCCGCGACCTCGCCAAGAGCGGCAGCTCGCCGGCCGACATCCTGCGGGAAACCAACGAGCGCCTGCGTGAAAGCCAGCGCGGCTCCGCCTTCGTCACGGTGTTTCTCGGCTTCTACCAGATCGGCAATGGCCGCCTGATCTATGCCAACGGCGGCCACCCTCCGCCCTGGCTGGTGACGCGCCACGGGCAGGTGCAAAGCGTAGGCGAAGCCACCGGCACCATTGTCGGCATGCTGGAACAGCAGACCTGGCGCAACGCCGAGTTACGCCTGCAACCCGGCGAAATGCTGGTGCTGTACACGGATGGGTTCTATGAGGCGCGTTCGCCCAGTGGTGAGTTCTACGGCAGTGGCCGCATCCGCAACTTCCTCGGGGTGCATGCCCAAGCCACGCCCACAGCGCTGTGCGAAGCCGTCGTGCGCGAGGTTGGGCAGTTCCAGCAGGGCAGCCTTGCCGATGACCTCACACTGCTGGCGCTGCGCCGCAACCCTGGCGGGCTGACAAGTTTTTTCCGCACCAACTGAGCGAAAACCATCCCCTTGCCGCGCCGGTTCAGGGCGGGTTCATGGCAACGCGCGCAAAATAGCGCCATGATGAACGTTAAGTTAACCGTTCTTGCACGTTTGAACCCTTGCGTGAAACGGCGCAACTGCCGTCCAATGAACATCATGCAGCGGCCGCAGTGTGGCGGAACCAAAAGCGTACTTGCGACTGCACAGGAAGCATCACAATGAAATGCATTCTCATTTGTCTGACCTTGCTGCTGACCTCTGTGCCGGCCTTGGCCCACACGCCGCTGTTCGACTGTTACGACAACGGCGACGACACACTCACCTGCGAAGGTGGCTTTACCGATGGCGCCTCTGCCGAGGGTGTGGATACCCGGGTAGTGGATGCGCAAGGCAAGGTATTGCAGCAGGGCACGCTCGATGCGGCCGGCAGTGTCAGCTTCACACGCCCGGCTGGCGAGTTCTCCGTAATTTTTTCCGCCGGCTCCGAACACAGCATCACTGTGCTCGGTGACGAGATCATCTGACAGGACGACTTCATGAAACCCAGACTCAACACCCTTTCCGCCCTTTGCGCTGGCCTGCTGCTCGGCACCGCCAGCGTCGCCGCCCACGCACATTTTGTCGTGCTGTACACGCCGCAGACGGCGCTGCTGCGCGGCGCCGACCTGCCTTTCCACATGGTATTCACGCACATCTTCGCCGGTGGCCCCACCATGCCGATGGAGAAGCCGGAAAAGTTCTATTACATGAAGCGCCCGGTGCGCCATGAAATGAGCGAAGAAGTGGACCTGCTGCCGTACCTGGAATCGATCCAGTGGGAAGGTCAGGATGGCAAACAGGTACAGGCCTGGAAAGCCACCATCCCGCGCGAGCAGGTACGCTCACTGGGTGACTATCAATTGGTGGTGGAGCCGAAGCCCTATCTGGAAGCGGCAGAAGGTCTCTATATCCAGCAATTCACCAAGGTGATGCTGAACGTCGGCGGCGTGCCGGGCAACTGGGCGGAAACGCTGGGTTTGCCCGCCGAGATCGAAGCGCTGAACAAGCCCTATGCGAACTGGACCGGCGCCGTGTTCCGCGGCATCGTCCTTAGCGACGGTATTCCCGTCCCGTACACGCAGGTGGAAGTGGAGTACCTCAACCATCCGCTCGACATAGAGAACAACAAGTTCCAGGACGAAGGCCTCATCGATCCGCCACATCCTGCGTTTGGTGCGCAGGTGATTCTCACCAACGAGTTCGGCGAGTTCTCCTTTGCCATGCCGAAAGCCGGTTGGTGGGGCTTCGCTGCGCTCAGTGTAGGCCCGGAAATCGAGTACGAAGGCATGCCCCTTTCGCAGGACGCCATCCTGTGGGTGCAGGCCACCGACCTGCCTGAATAGGACCGCCGTGAGCAGCGCCAGCGCCATCCAGATCATCCCTCCCGGCACCAACCGCTGGGAGCATGGCCTGTTGGCACTCGCTCTCGTAGTAATGGCGGGCAGCACCCTGATTTACGCCGAGAAGTACGGTGTGGAGGAAAAGGTGCAGGTGATACTCGACTGGCAGGTGTCAGCTTATTCCGGATTGCAGGGCGTGGACCAGGCCATCTACAACGAACTGCTGGTAGCCGCCGACGAAATCTACTGGATGAATTACTTCGAGGGGCTCTGGCCCACCGACGAGGATTTCCAGAATGCGCTGCTGCCCCCCTTCTACCGGGACCTGAGCTGGGAGCGCAATGGTTCGCTCACATGGACACTGAAAGACGTGGTGCAGGAAGGCGAAGCACAAGGCCTCACGCTCTATCACGGCGCTGGTGGCACGCTGCCCGGCCAGGGTGCATTCCTGCTCGTCATTGACCACAAGCATGCGGGAGGCTCGCAAGTAAGTTCCTCCAACATCTGGTGGCATCCGGACGCCAATGCAGCGCTGCCGGCCACCTCCAAGACGGCGTCGTTCATCCTGAGCGGCTGGCAGCAGGTGCTGCCCTACCAGGGTCGCGACGAGTTCGAACGCCTGAATGCAGGCTAGGGGATCCTCAATGTTCAACGCTGCTGGTCGTTTGTTGTTGCTCTGCACTGCGCTGCTGGCCAGCGCCTTCGCGGGCGCGGCAGAACCTGCACCCTTCAAGAACGGTGAACGCATGCGCGTAGGCGTCACCCTGCATCCCTACTACAGCTTCGTCGCCTACATTGTCGGCGACATGGCCGAAGTAGTGCCGCTGATCGGCGCCGGCTATAACCCGCACAACTACAATCCGCTGCCCGACGACATGAAGCGCGCGCAGACCCTCGATATTCTAGTGGTGAACGGCATCGGCCACGACCAGTGGGCCTTCGAAATCATGGAAGCGGCCGGTGGCGGTGACGTGCCGCTGATCTATGCCAATGATGCCGTCTCGCTGATTTCCGTGGCCGGTGCGGCCGACACCAGTGTCAACGCGCACACCTTCATCTCCACAATCACCGCTATCCAGCAGGTGTACGAGATCGCGCGCCAGCTCGGTGAACGCGACCCGGCCAATGCAGAACAATACCTGCGCAACAGCCGTGCTTACGCCACCGGGCTGCGTCGTCTGAAAGCCGAGTACACGCAGGAAATCGCCAAGCTCGATGCCTCCAATTTTCGCGCTGCCACCATGCACGGCGCCTATGGCTACCTGATGCAGGAGTTCGGCCTGCAGATCATCGCCGTAATCGAGCCGCGCCACGGCGTGGAGCCCACTGCCCGCCAGCTGGCCGAAACGATCGACGCCATCAAGGCCGCAGGTGTCAACGTGCTGTTCGCGGAAAAGTATTTTGCCGGGAAGCTCAGCGACACCATACAGGCTGAAACCGGCGTGAAGGTGTATTCGTTCTCGCACATCTCCGACGGCGACTACACGCCCGAGCGCTTCGAGGAAGAGATGCGCTACAACCTCGATTCGCTGAAATCCGCCATTGAAAGCACGCAACCCTGAAGCACAGACTCCTGAAGGTAGCCCCATGCAAGGCCCCGCCATCCACGTCGAGAACCTGAGCCTGCGGCTCGGCGCCTCGCAAATCCTCGACAAGTTGAGCTTCAGCATTGCAGCGGGCAGCATTCACTGCCTCATCGGCCCCAATGGCGGCGGCAAGACGTCCACCTTGCGCTGCCTGCTGGGACAGATGCCGCACACCGGCCAGATCCGCTACGAGTGGGGCGAGAACCGTCACATCGGCTATGTGCCACAGCTCATCGAGCTGGAGCGCACGCTGCCGCTGACCATCACGGACTTTCTCACCATCGTCAGCCAGAAAAGCCCCGCTTTCAACGGCATGAAGAAGCACGTGAGGCCCGCCATCGACGCGGCACTGACGCGCGCTGGCCTGTTCGACAAGCGCCATTACATGATCGGCTCGCTCTCGGGCGGCGAACGTCAGCGCCTGCTGTTCGCGCAGGCACTGATTCCCGAGCCGGCCCTGCTGGTGCTGGACGAACCCATGACCAGCCTGGACGAGAACGGCTCGCGCCTGTTCGAACAACTGATCCGCGACCTGCACGCCAGCGGCGCCACCGTGCTGTGGATCAATCACGACCTGGATCAGGTGGCCCGCGTGGCGCAGGACCTCACCGTGATCGAAAGTCGTGTACTGGCCAGCGGCCCCGTGGGCACCACCCTGAGTGATGACATGCGACGCGGCGTCTACAGCCGGGTTGCCGGGGAGGCTGCGTGATGAGCGAATTCTATATCTGGCTGCGTACCGGCCTCACCACGCTGGCAGAGAATGGCTGGCTGCCCGGCGTGTTCTTCTACGACTTCGTCACGAACGCCATGCTGTGTGCGCTCGTCATTGGTCCGCTGCTGGGCGCTGTAGGCACCATGGTGGTGGCCAAGCGCATGGCCTTCTTTTCGCAGGCCATCGGCAATGCGGCGCTTACCGGCGTAGCCATCGGCGTGCTGATCGGCGAATCCTACACGGCACCCTACGTCTCGCTGTTCAGCTTCTGCATCCTGTTCGGCATCGTGCTGAACTACACGAAGGCGCGCACGAAGATGTCGTCGGATGTGCTGATCGGCGTGTTCCTGTCGATCTCGCTGGCACTGGGTGCGTCGCTGCTGCTGTTCGTATCGGCCAAGGTCAACACGCACATTCTCGAGAGCATCCTGTTCGGCTCCATCCTCACGGTGAACGATCTCGACATGAATGTGCTGCTGGTGGTCACTGCCATCACGGTGGCCGTGGGCCTGCCGCTGTACAACCGCATGCTGCTGGCCAGCCTGAATCCGCAGTTGGCGCAGGTGCGCGGGGTCAATGTGCAAGCGATCGAATACATCTTCATTATCCTGGTAACGATCCTGACCGTGGCGTGCGTGAAGATCGTGGGCGCAGTGCTGGTGGAGGCCTTGTTGCTGATCCCGGCTGCGACGGCGCGCAACCTGTGCCGTTCGCTGAGATCCTTCGTGTATACGACGATGGCAGTGTCCACCTTGAGCTGCATCGCGGGCATATTGGTGCCGATGCAGTGGGATATTCCAGTGCCCTCCGGTGGCGCGATCGTGCTGGTGGCAGCGACATTCTTTGTGTTGTCGGTAATTGCGCGTGGCGTGTTGCCGGGATTCCGGGAGGCCAAGCTGTGAGCAAAGCACGAACGGTTCTGGTAGTCCTGGCTGGCCTGTTCGCGACTGCCAGCCTGCACGCACAAGAACGCCCGCTGATCCTCACCAGCCTCGCCCCCGTCTACGAACTGGCAGCCCCGCTGGTGGAAAGCACCCACATCGACCTGCAACTGCTCCCCGACAGCCCGCGCAGCATGCAGACCCACCAGACCCTGTTCGTGCGCCAGGCCGACCGCTACGTCGAGCCCTTCAGCAAAGCCGATGCCGTGATCACCATCGGCCGGCTGTGGGCAGCCGATCCGTTTTATATCAGCGCGCGCCAGTTCAACCCGCGCGTGGTCAACATCGACGCCAGCAAGCCCTACTCACATGAACTGGACGGCGTGGCCGTAGCGAATTCGCCCGCGACGGGACAAACCTCCCCGTATTTCTGGCTGAGCCCTTCCAACATCGTGCGCATGCTCGACATCATCGGCAACGACCTCGTCGTGCTGTATCCCGCCGAGGCCAGCACGCTGAAAGCCAACCTCGCCCGCGAACAGGACCGCTACCGTGCCATGCGGGCGGATGCTGAAGCGCGCCTGCTGGAAGTGGACGACCCACTGGTCTACGCGCTGACGGACGAGTTCGTCTACCTTACGAGCGATCTCGGCCTGTTCGTGGCTGATTATTTCGTCAAGCAGGACATCGACTGGACCGAGGCCGATTACGCGCAGCTGACCCGGACGCTGCAGACCCAGGAGATCCGCGTTGTAATCCACAAATGGGAGCCGGCAGAGCCCATTGCGGCCGCCATCAGCGCAGCCGGAGCACGACTCGTGGTGCTCGATACCCTTGAGACCACCCCGGACTTTGCTGCCGGTTTTGCCGCAAATCTGGACCGTTTGCTGGGAGCCTGGCAGGACCCCTGATCCGCGGCGCCATGGCCCCCGTATCTGTTTTCGCCTATCATGGCGCCCGTCTCTGTCGTGTACAGAACCCTGTAATTTTGGAGAATCACTTGTCCGGCTTGCTTCCAGACGTCGATCCCGACGGTCTGCTCGAATTTTCCGTCGTTTTCACCGACCGCTCGCTCAATCACATGTCGAAGCAGTTCCAGCAGGTGATGCGCGACATCAGTGCCACCCTGAAGCAGGTCTACCAGGCTGCGGGCGTGGTCGTCGTGCCCGGCGGTGGTACCTACGGCATGGAAGCGGTCGCCCGCCAGTTCGCCACCAACCAGCACGTGCTGGTGGTCCGCAATGGCTGGTTCAGCTATCGCTGGACCCAGATTTTTGAAGCCGGCTCCATTCCGGCCACCGCCACCATCCTGAAGGCGCGTCGCAGCACCCCCGGCAAGACCGAGCCCTTCGCCCCCGCGCCCATCGAGGAAGTGGTAGCGACGATCCGCAAGGAGAAGCCGGCCGTGGTGTTCGCGCCGCACGTGGAAACCTCTGCCGGCATGATCCTGCCCGACGACTACATCCGCCAGGTAGCGGATGCCGTGCATGAAGTCGGCGGACTCATGGTGCTCGACTGTATCGCCTCCGGCACCATCTGGGTGGACATGAAGGCCACCGGCGTGGACCTGCTGATCTCTGCCCCGCAGAAAGGCTGGAGTTCCTCGCCCTGCTCCGCACTCGTCATGATGAGCGAGCGCGCCATGCAGAAAATCGGGCATACCAGGAGCAGCAGCTTCGCCAACGACCTCCAGCAGTGGCTCAAGATCATGCATGCTTACGAAAACGGCGGCCATGCCTACCACGCCACGATGCCCACGGATCCCCTCAAGAAGTTCCGCGACACCATGGTGGAAAGCAGCAAGATCGGTTTCGACAAGTTGAAAGCCGAGCAGCAGGAGCTGGGCAAGGCCGTACGCAAGCTCTTCGCCGAGAACGGTTTCCAGAGTGTGGCAGCACCGGGCTTTGAAGCACCCGGCGTGGCGGTGTTCTACACCGACAGCGACGCCATGAAAACCGGTGCCCCGTTCATGCAGCAGGGTCTGCAGATCGCGGCCGGGGTGCCGCTGCAAGTGGACGAAGGTGACGACTACAAATCCTTCCGTATCGGCCTGTTCGGCATCGACAAGCTGCAGAATATCGACCGCACCGTGGGCTTTCTGCGGGATGCCTTGGCGAACATCAAAGGCTGAGGCTCTGCACAGCACTAAACAAAAAAGGGCGCTGACTGCGCCCTTTTTTGTTTCTGGTTGCCTTTTTGCTCGCCCCGATCGGGCGGGCGCGGGGCCCGCCCCTACTCCTGCGGCGGCTTGCGGGTGCGCGGGTCGATCTCGCCGAGTTCGGGGTACCACAGCAGTTTGTTGTCGCGGCCCTCGTTGTAGATCGTGCGCACCTTGAACTTCCACTCACCGTCGATGCGCTGCAGCACGTCCTCGTAGTGGCCCATGTACAGCAGTTTCAGCTCTTCGTCCGGGGTGCGGTTGTGCATGGCGAACCAGTAGGCCGTGGTAGTAGCGGTATCGCCTTCCACGTCGATGACGTGGTTGATGATCTGGTGACGCGTGCGCAGGCGCGATGTGGCGCCCTCCGGAATCTCTTCGTAACGGCCACCGCCGAAACCTGACATCGCAGCATGGATCTGCTCCTTGCCGTACTCGTGACCGAAGACCCAGATCAATTCCCCATCATCGGCCCAGGTACTCATGACGGTGTCGATGTCGCCGGCATCCACAGCCACCATGTATTTGTTGGACAGGTTCTCGATCTCGGCGCGGTCATTGGCATAGTCGGCCAAAGCCGGCACTGACAACAGTGACAGACCTGCGGCCAGCACGGTGAGTACATTCTTCTTCATGCGGTTCCCCTTTGCTTGAGGGCAGTCCACCGGTGGCGACCGCCCATTGTTGTAATGAAGTGTTGATACGGTTAAGGCTGGTTGTCGCTGGCAAGTTTGCCGCCAATGGCCCAGTTCTCGCGGCTGCGGTTTTCGAACACGACCTGCACCTGCTCGGGCGCGCACTTGAGAATGCGGCAGGATTCGCGCGTCATCACTTCGGCGAGTTCACGCTTCTGCTCGATGGTACGACCTTCGTACATTTCAACCCGGATCATGGGCATGCATTTTCTCCTTCTCTGCTGCTGTGATGAAACTGGAACCAAGCGACGTATGGCCGGGATGACGGCTTCACGTGAACCAGTGCTTGCGGAGGAATTCCTCCTGCGTAAGGCTGGCGACGTAATCACGTGTGGACTGGTTGCCACGCGGTGCGTCATAAGCCTCGCCCACGCCACGGTAATCAATGTAGGCCAGTTGCTGATGAATGGCCCGGCGAGCCTGGCCCTTTGGCGCAGCACGCTCTGCAACTGCAGATCCGGTGGTCGCCAGCGCCTGCAGCGGCAGGCCGCCCAGTGCCACGCTCACACCGGTCAGAAAGCCGCGGCGATCGAGCTCAAGGCCACTGACCGGCATCTCGTCTCGTGAGTGCTTCATGCCTGCGTCCTCCCCGAATACGCCGGTGCCCAACTGTCGGCCAACGGCAACTCCTGGCTCGAATACCAGCGCGCATGCACCTGTGGCGTGCAGCGGCAGGGCAGGAACACCCGCGCCACTTCCGTCATCTCGATGGCATCGACGATGACGAGCTCCGTGCGCATTTCGGCATAATTGCTGGCAGTACCGATGAGCCAGCCGTCGCCTTCCGGCGCAGTGGCACTGCGCGGGATGAAGCTGACTTCCTGCAGGCTGTGCACGTCGCCCACGAAGTACTTGCGCCACTCGCGGGTCTGCAGGTCGTAGCGGAAATAGGTATTCGTGGCGCGGTTGTTGCCGGCGCGGGCAGCGTCGAAGGGCTGCGAAGGATCGGACATCGACGAGTAGATGTAGCGGTTGGGCTTCGTCAGAAAGCGGTCATCGATGCGCGCGAGATCCACTACGGGCGTGGGGTCCAGCACTTCGATGTCGTAGGTGTCGGCGCTGCCGGCCAGGTCGAAGGTCAGGCGGCGCATGGTAGCACGGGCCAGCACGGGATCCCAGGGCGAACCATCCACCTGCGGGAACCAGGGGAAAGGATTGCCGTCACTGTAGGGCGCATCCACGATGACCTTGTCGCCGTCGTCCCAGGCGTTGATGGTGTGCATCACCACGCTGGCCGGGCCCTGGAACAGGCGCGCATCGGAACCGTCACCATCTCGGCGTACGAACATCCAGTAGGTCGGCAAGCTCTTGTCCCAGGCCCAGTGCTTCTCGCCGGCCTGCAGGCGCTCCATGCTGGTCATATAGCCGTAGATGGGGAAGATGAAGTACTTCTGCGTCAGTACCATGTCGTGCAGCGTGCTGACGTAAGGCACTTTGACGCGGACCTCGCTCTTCAACTTGCCATCGGAGGCGATGGTGCAGATCCAGAGGTCGTCCGTCGCGATACCCGTGGCCTCGTAGCCATAGCAGACCATGTCGCCACTGACGGGATCGATCTTGGGATGTGCGCTGAAGGTCTGCGCCGTGAACTGGCCGTCGAAGTTCCAGGGGCCGAGGGTTTCCAGCGTGTTCGGGTCCACCTCGTAGGGATGCGCGTCTTCCTTCAGGGCGAACAGCTTGCCACCGAAGGCCAGTGGCGAGGTGTTCATCACGGTGCCAAGGTAGGGCTTGTCGAGATCGCGCACGGAGGCATCGTGGGTGAAAGGGTTACGGTAGGAGCCGTAGAGTTGCTTGCGCGCCTGCAGGTTGTTCAGCATGCGCGGCGTCTTGACCCAGCGCCCGCGGAAATCGACCGTGCCCTTGTTGATGCGGAAGCTGCTGATGTAGCCGTCCGCCGAGAAGGGGCTGTCGTCAGCGGCCGTGGGCGGATAAAACCATTCGCCGCCGACACGCACGAAGCAACCGTCGAGTTCAGGCGGAATCGTACCCTCGACCTCGCAGTCGAAGATTTCGGTTTCAAAGCGCTGCGGAGAGAAAAACCCGGCGGGCGCCGGGCCCTGGGTGAAATCGACCATGGAAGTGTGCCTTCTCGTTGTTATGGGGCGAAACCACCCAAGCTTATGCCAGCCCCCCGCGACTTGTCCATTGAGCCAGCCTCTCACCATGCTCTGCAGACTGCCACTGGACCTGGTAGCGTCGCGGCCCTCTTGGCGTCTTGGCCCCTTGGCGCCTAGAGACTGGTTTGCGGCGTCCAGATAATGTGTACACTTCCGGGTAAACAACAACAGACAGAGGGGAACCACCATGCGCACGCTTGCTTCCATCATCCTGTTCGGCGGGCTTGCCGGCCTTGCCGCACCTGCCAGCGCCCAGCCCGTGGGTTGCGACCGGGCCTGCCTGCAGGGCTTTGCGGACCAGTACCGCGCAGCCTATCTGGCGCACGATCCCTCGCAGGTGGCGATCGCGCCGGATGTGCGCTTCAGCGAGAACTGGGTGGAGATGCCCTTCCCCGACGGCACCTGGGACACGATCACACAGGAGTTGGGCCCGCCCCTCACCCTGCGCGACGAAAACACCGGCCAGATCGGCATCTTTACGGCCATCATGCAGAACGACACGCCGGGCTTCCTGGCTGTCCGCCTCAAGGTGGAAAACAACGCCATCAGCGAGATCGAGCACATCATCTCAACGCGCCGCAACCTCAGCAGCCCGCCAACGCCCATCGGCGATCATGAAAAGTACGAGCACCATCCCGTCATCACGGAAGTGGTGAGCATCGAAACCCGCTTGCCGCGTGCGCGGCTTGAAGAACACGCCCGTGGCTACTTCTCCACGCTGCAGGGCAACAATGGCGAGATCCGCGGTACCTGCTTCGCGCCGGAGGCTATCCGCCGCGAGAACGGCCTGCTGTTCACGGACATCGAAGGCGGTTTCAAGTCCGGTCGTTATCTGTTCAACAACGAGGTACGCAACTGGCCGGTGCTGGTGGATGAAGAACTGGGCATAGCACTGTCGCGTGGTTTCATCGACCACAAGGGCGTGCTGGACGAATACACCCTGACCGACGGCACGCCGCAGAAGAGCGTGTTCCGCGAGCCGCAGACCTGGGGCTTCCTGGAGATGTTCAAGGTCAAAGGCGATTGCATCGCCTCGGTAGTGGCGACCTTCGTGCAATCGCCCTACAAGATGGATTCGCCCTGGAATCCCCGTTGAAGCAAACGCAAAGTTGGACCATACAGGCCGCAAATACTGAAGAAACCGCCGTAGACGCGTTGGCGCGCGTCTCGCAGTTGCCCAAGACGCGCATCAAGGATGCGATGGCCAAAGGCGCCGTTTGGCTGAAGCGCGGGAAGGACGTGAACCGTCTGCGCCGCAGCACAGATACGCTGCGCAGCGGCGAGAGCCTCACCCTCCATTACAACCCCGACATCCTCGCCCTCGTGCCGCCAGCGCCCACGCTGGTGGCAGACGAGCGCGCCTATAGCGTGTGGGACAAACCACCCGGCCTGCTGGCCCAGGGCTCGCTGGAAGGTGACCATTGCTCACTGCTGCGCATCGCCGGGCAGCAGTTGAACCGTGAAGTATTCCTCGTGCATCGCCTGGATCGCGAAGCCAGCGGCCTCATGCTCATCGCCCACACGCCAAAGGCGGCTGCGGCACTGTCGGCGCTGTTTGCCACGCAGGACGCTACTGCCAGGCTGCGCAAGATCTATCGGGTAGAAGCGAAAGGTGAGGTACCACTGGCCGGCACCTGGCAGCAGGCGCTGGACGGCAAGAAGGCCGAAACGCGCTTCACCCGCGAAGCCTTCGATCCGGCAACGCAGCGCAGTGTTGTGCGTGTTGAACTGATCACCGGCCGCAAGCACCAGATCCGCCGCCATTTTGCCGAGGCCGGCTTCCCCGTAATGGGCGACCCCGTTTACGGCAGCAACAACAAGGACCCGCGCGGACTGCAGCTGCGAGCGATAGAACTGGCCTTCACCTGCCCCCTCACCCAGCGCCCCCGCGAATACCGCCCGTAGGGGGGTCCCCCGCCCCTACTTGCTTTGGTAGACCCCGAAGTGGACGAAGGGCGCGGTGGCGCGCTGGCCGGGACGCACGTTGGCCGGCACCGCATGCCGTACCGGCGGCAGGCTCAACAGATAGGCGGCCATGGCCTCAGCATCAGCATCGGTCATTTGTGCAAAGCTGGGCCAGGGCATCACGGGCAGGGTCTGGCCACTGTGCTTGTCCACACCGCTCTTGATCATGGCCACGATCTCGCCAACGCTCCAGCTGCCGATGCCGGTCTCCACATCAGGCGTGATGTTGGCCGGATAGACGATGCCGGGATTGCGCACGGCCAGGGGATTACTGAACGCGATGCCGGTGTCGGAACCGGCCATCAGCTGGGTCATGTCAGGCGTGCCGACGATAGCACCGTTGGTGTGGCAGCTGCCGCAGCCCAACAGGCCCACGAGATAGCGCCCATGTTCCACGGTTTCAGCAGGAAAGCTGGGTTGCTCGCGTGCCGCCGGTGGTTCAAGCTGAGTAGAAGGAGTGCGCTGCTCATAGTCGCGCAGCGGATCGTAACTGGTGGCACAGCCGGCAACGAACGCCAACCCTACCCAGCTTGCCAGCACACGTTTGTTCACGTTCAGCATCGCTACCCTCTCCTTGCAGGACTCCGGTTGCGGCTGATGATAACGCGAAATGGCGTGCCAGCGGTTGCTGCGGCAGCGCCGGCACTCCACAGTGCTCAGTAGTAATACTGGCGCGGGCGGGACTTCAGCGGCGCCAGCAGGAAATAGAAAATCCAGGCGAACCACGACAGGAAGATGATGGCGAGGATCCACGCTGCCTTCTCTCCGCCCGAGGTCCTGTCCGAATCGGCGATGATGAGAATGGGCAACAGCCACAGCAGGAAACAGCCAGCCGCGACTGCCACGATGGCCCCAATGGTCAGCACCGGGATCATCAGCACCACGCCGCCGCAGAGCAGCGCCAGCCCGAAGAGGGTTACCAATACGTTCATTTCAAGCTCCTTGGAGTATCCGGCCATGCCGTCGTGTGACGGCGTCCTGCAGCAATCCCTTAGCGATCGCCATGCCAGGATAACAACCACATGAAAATCAACAAGATGATGGGCATTTAGATCAGCAAACCAGGATAGATGGCAGTCCATGCCACCCATAGTTGGCATTCCACACCACATTGCAATGCAGCAAAGCAGCCCTATATCCTAGCCACGCGCTGACAGCCGGCTCCCCTGCCGCTGGCGCCCACCGGACCCCGAGTCATGAATTGGTTAGCCGCCAGAAAAACTGCCGTGCAGGACAAGTACCGCCACGTCCTGCGTGAGAAGGCCATCGCCCGCGCCAAAGTCGAAATCGCGCTGGCTGGCAAACACGTCAGCGACTACGACCAGGATCAGCTCGAAGTGATCGTCGCGGCGGAAGAAAAGAAGCTGCTGGAGAAGTACCGCAATTCAGTCTTCGTCGTGGCCCTGCTGGCACTGGGCATCTACTGAGGGGCGCGGAGACATGATCACTCAACTGCTGAAGGTCGGCGCGCTGATCGCCACGGGGCGTTTCCTGAAGCCGCGCCTGAAAGGCCTGCTGTGGGTGTTGGCGGTATGGCTGCTGCTGTGGTTCGTGCACTCCGAATACGTGCAGTATGTGGAGCTGTCGGGCGATACCAGCTTTGTGCTGATGGCCGCGCTGATGAAGACCGGCTTCTACGCGCTGTCGATTGCACTGTATGTGTTGCTGGTGGAACGCAAGCTGTGGCCCAAGCCTGTAAAGATGCCGCCGCCACATGCGCCAGCCCCACCCACTGCCGCAACTTTCACGGCAGCGCCGCGCCGCACCGGCGATGACGGCTTCGATTTCCTGCGCAACCAGCCCAGATTGCGCGACAAGGCAGAGGACCTGCTGAAAAAGTAAAAGCAGCTCAGTACCAGAGCCGCAGACCGGCCACGACGCGAGCCTCGCTGCTGTCCCTGCCCGCGCGTTGCAGGTCGCTTCTGGCAGCGCCCCGCGTCTGCCACCATTCCACGCCGACATAAGGAGCCACTTCACGCAGGAATTCGTAGCGCAGGCGCAGCCCCAGGCTGTTTTCATTGAATCCCTGCAAGGTCGCCGCAGCAGTGTCATGCGCGAAGGCGTAATTCATCTCCAGGCGCGGCTGCAGAATCAGCCGCTGCGTAAAGCGCAGCTCGTACTCCACCTCCAGGCGCGCACTCCACCTGCCGGCTTCACTCAGGAACACCGCCGCATCGGTTTCGAACCAGTAGGGCGCCAGCCCCAGCACGCCCACTGCAGCGTACGACACCGTGCCGGCATCACCATCGTCATGGCGCAGGCCGGCCTGCACATCCCAGTATGGGGCGATGGCGTGGCTGTACAACAACTGCAATTCCGCTTCTTCGGTGCTACCGGCATCACGGTCACGTACGCCTTCGCTCTTCATCCAGAGCTTGTGCTCGTCTTTGCCGATCCAGCCCTGCAGTTCCCATTGCAGCACATCGTTGTCATCATGCTGCGTGAACTCGAAGCGGTCGGCCATCAACAGCCAGTTCGTCATGCCGCCATGCATGGCCTGATGCCGATCATGGGACGGCAATTCACCTGCTGCAGGTTCATGCTGATGCACGGAACCAGAGGGTACTGCGACAGTCTCGTGTTGATGCTCGGCAGCGGGTGCTGCGACCGGAGGTGCGGCATCATGTACATGCTCCTGGGCACCGGCACCAGCAGTAATGACAAGCAGCAAATACAGCAGCAGGGCTCTCATGCCGGCAAGGCTCCCGGCCGTACCGAGAATACGCGCATCATGCCCGCCTGCATGTGGTACAGCAGATGGCAATGGAAAGCCCAGTCGCCTTCAGCATCTGCCGTGACATCTACTGAGGCTTTTTCACCAGGTTTCAGCACCAGCGTATGCTTGCGCGGCTGCTGCGCACCCTGCCCGTTCACGACTTCAAAGAACATGCCATGCAGATGCAGCGGATGCGGCATCATCGTGTCGTTGACGAAGGTAAGACGCACGCGCTCACCAAGTACCAGCGGGATGGGGCCGTTCACTTCGGAGAATTTCACGCCGTTGAAGGACCACATGTAGCGCTCCATGTTCGCCGTCAGATGCAGCTGCAGCTCGCGACCTGGCACCCGCAGGTCAGGGTTGGCGACAGGACTGCGCAGGTCGCTGTAGACGAGTATGCGATGTGCTTCGCGTTCCAGGCCCAGCGGACGCTCGTGCAGGCGCGACACAGGATTGTCGGCGACACTGGCTACGCCGGGTCCACGCGGGTGGTTATGGGCCTGGACGCCGCCATTGGCGGCGTGCTGGCTGTGATCAGGGACTGCAGGCGCTGTCGTGCTTGCTGCGTGTCCCATGGCAGCATGGTCCATGGTGCTGTGATCCATAGCACCGTGGTCCATAGCAGCGGGTTCCGCAGGCGTTGTCACTGCAGCAGCCTCGTGCGCGCTGTGATCCATGCCCACGTCCTTCATCGTCAACAGCGGACGCGGACGCAGCGGTGGCACCGCCGCCTGCATGCCGGCGCGTGGTGCCAGCGTAGCTCGCGCGAAGCCGACGAAATCATTGGTTTCCGCCATGATCGTGTAAGCCGCATCAGCCTGTGGCTGTATCAGCACGTCAAAGGTTTCGGCGGTGCCAATCTGGAACTCGTCGGTTTCGACGGGCTGCACCGGCTGGCCGTCGCTCTGCACCACAGTCATCGCAAGACCAGGAATACGCACGTTGAAAATGCTCATCGCGGAGGCATTGATGAAGCGCAGGCGAAGGCGTTCGCCCGGCGTGAACAGGCCGGTCCAGTTTTCAGTCGGGCTGTGGCCGTTGACCAGGTAGGTGTAGGTGGCGCTGGTGACGTCGGCAAGGTCAGTGGGCGTCATGCGCATGTCGCCCCACATGCGGCGGTCGGCCAGTGTTGCTGCCATGCCCTGGGCGCGCACATCGCGAAAGAAGTCACCCACGGTGCGCTGCCGGAAATTATAGTTGTCGCTCATCTTCTTGAGCTTGCCGAACACGCGAGCCGGATCCTCATGGGACCAGTCGGACAGCAGGATCACGTACTCGCGTTCGTAGACGTAGGGTTCGGGCTCCAGTGGATCGATGATGATGGGACCGTAGTGGCCCAGCTGCTCCTGCCAGCCGGAATGGCTGTGGTACCAGTAGGTACCGGCCTGCTTCAGATCGAAGCGGTAGGTAAAGGTGTCGCCCGCCGCGATGCCGGGAAAGCTGACGCCGGGAACACCGTCCATCTGCCAGGGCAGCAACAGACCGTGCCAGTGGATGGAGGTCTCCTCGTCCAGCGAGTTGTGGATGCGCAGGGTCAGCGCGTCGCCTTCACGCCAGCGCAACAACGGCGCTGGAAACTGGCCGTTGACGCGCAGGTGGCGTGACTTGCGCCCGGCAATTTCGCTGTGGGCAGCGCCAATATCGAGATCCAGCTCGCTGCCAATCAGTGCCGGCAGACCGGCAGAATCCGGCAAGGACTGGGCCCAGGCAGGCAGCATGGACTGCCAGCCAAGGCCGGCGCCCAGCAGCGCGGTCGAGCCAAGCATGCGACGTCTGTCCATGTTTCCACCTTCCCGCATTTGGTGCTGGGAGACAACAGTGCTTGAATGTCACGAATTCCGGATTTCAAATTATACCCCATCAAACCATGACCGCATGACCGAGACACGGGAGCCTATCATGAGCTCAACAACACTGACCTACGTCATCCAACCGCGCCCCCGCGATATCGGCGAATTCACCGTGCGGCGCGCCCTGCCCGCTGCTGAATGCCGCGCCGTTGGGCCCTTCGTGTTCTTCGACCAGATGGGCCCGGTAGAGCTGCAGGAGGGCCAGGCATTGGACGTGCGCCCGCATCCCCACATTGGCCTCGCTACCATTACCTGGCTGTTCGAAGGCGAAATCCGCCACAAGGACAGCCTGGGTTGTGACCTTGTGGTACGTCCCGGTGAAGTGAACTGGATGACCGCCGGCCGCGGAATTGTGCATTCAGAGCGCTCGCCCCAGTCCCAGCGCCACGCCGGGGCGCGCCTGTCGGGCATCCAGGCCTGGCTGGCACTGCCGCTGCCGCTGGAAGAATGCGAGGCGGGCTTCCAGCACTATCCGCACGACCAGTTTCCGCGCATCCAGCAGGAGGGCGTTGAGATAGCGCTGATCGCCGGCAGCGCCTTTGGCGAGCACTCACCGGTGCTGACCGCGACGGAGACCCTGTACGCCGAGTTGCGCCTGACCGCAGGTCATGGTTTGCAGATCCCGTCCATCGTGGAAGAGCAGGCGCTGTATGTGGCCACCGGAAGCATCGAACTGGACGGCGTACGCTATGACGCTGGCACCCTGCTGGTACTGCAGCCCCGCGCAGCTGTGCACTTCAGTGCCATGGACGACAGCATCTGCATGCTGTTGGGCGGAGCCGCACTGGACGCCAAGCGCCACCTCTGGTGGAACTTCGTGTCGAGCAGCCTGGAACGCATTGAACGAGCCAAGGCCGATTGGAAGGCAGGCCGCTTTGGCGCCGTGCCCGGGGAGACGGAATTCATCCCCCTGCCGGAATGACAGGAGGACTGGCGCGGTGTGGGGTCAGGACTTGAGGGCTCGCCTGAGCGTCTTGCACACGGTCTTGAGAACGTCGATGCGCCCGAATTTCTTGTCTTCGGCCGGCACCAGATGCCACGGCGCGATATTGGTGCTGCTGTGCTGCACCATGTCGTTGATGGCAAGCTTGTAGTCGTCCCATCTTTCACGGTTACGCCAGTCCTCTTCGGTGATCTTGTGCTGCTTCCAGGGCGTTTGCTCGCGCTCCTTGAAGCGGCGCAGCTGTTCTTCCGGGCTTAGATGCAGCCAGAACTTCAGCACGATGATGCCATGCTCGTTGAGTTGCTGTTCGAACAGATTGATCTCGGTATAGCCGCGCTGCCAGTCCTCTGGCGCGGTGAATTTTTCCACGCGCTCCACCAGTACCCGCCCGTACCAGGAGCGGTCATAGATTGTGAGATAGCCCGCCATCGGCAGATGCCGCCAGAAGCGCCAGAGGTAATGTTGCGCACGCTCTTCGTCGGTGGGCGCGGCGATGGAGATGACCTGGAACAGGCGTGCGTCGATGGCCTGCGTGAGGCGCCGGATGGTGCTGCCCTTGCCTGCTGCATCCCACCCTTCAAACACGATGACCACGGAGCGCTTCTGCTTGCGCGCCTCCCAGGTAAGCAATTGCAGCTGGGATTGCCATTTCTGCAGGCTTTCCTTGTAGGCCTTGTCTTCCACCTTGCCAGTGAGATCGACCTCATCGAGAACGGTAAGGTCAGAGCGGGAAGGTACCTTGATGGACTTGCCTGCTACCTTGGCGGGAGCAGGCGCGATCTTTTCAGCTTGCAGCGCAGCAGCCTTTGCCGCCTTCTTGCCGTTCTTGCCGTTCTTGCCGTTCTTGCCGGCCGGTTTGCCCGATTCAATGTCAGCTTTGGCCATTGCGGCTTTGACGGCTTTTGCTGCCTTGCCCGCTTCGACCTGCTCGAATTTCTCAGCATCTTTGTCCAGTGCTGCACGCAGCGTATCCAGAATGATCTGGCCGGTGCAGAAGTCACGGTACTGGGGATCAGCCGCTTCGATGACATGCCACGGAGCAATGCCTTTGTCGGTAGTGCGGATGGCTGTTTCCGAGACCTTCAGAAATGCTTCGAACTGGCGCGAGTACTTTTTCGTGTAGGGGTCGGTGCGGAGCTTTTCTCCCTTCTTCTTCGCATCCGACTTCATCTGCTTTTCCACCCGGTCCTGGGTAAGGTGGAACCACAGCTTGATGATGACCACCTTGTCTGAGGTAAGCATGTGCTCAAGCTCCACAATTTCCTGCAGGCGCCGCTCGTACTCCGCTTCGTCGATGTGGTCGAACACCCTATCGATGATGGGCTTGGTATACCAGGAGCCGAACATCACGCCGATACTGCCGCGTGGCGGCATGGCCCGCCAGAAACGCCAGTAGCGTGGACGCATGGCCTGTTCGTCGGTTTGGTCCCAGAACGCCGTGGTCTTCATGCCGCGCGAATCCAGCCATTCGTTGAGGCGATTGACCACATCACCCTTGCCGGCGCCTTCCACGCCGGACACGATGATGATGACGGAGTGCTTTGACTCCCGCAGCTCACGCTGAACCTGCAAAAGATTGGTGTGCAGCAAGGGCGCTTTTTCGCTGAACTCTTCCTTGCCCAGTTTGTGTCCCAGCTCTGCCACTTCGAACATCGCGCTTGCCTCTCTGTTCATTACGGTTATATCAGGGTGGATGACGCCCCACGTCTAACGCAGGAAGGTTTGGGGATCGGTAAAGGTCTTGTGGTGGGCACGTGCCACGGCCTCACAGCACAGCAGGCCTTCGTGCACGTTCAGTCCATCCACAAAACCCGGGTCGTTGCGCAGCGCCTCCTGCCAGCCGAGGTCGGCCAGTCGCAGGATGTAGGGCAGCGTAGAGTTGTTGAGGCCAAAAGTTGAGGTGCGCGGCACTACGCCGGGCATATTGGCCACGCAGTAATGCACCACGCCGTCCACCACATAGGTGGGCATGGAGTGCGTGGTGGGATGCGAGGTCTCGAAGCACCCACCCTGGTCGATGGCCACATCCACGACTACGGAGCCCTGCTTCATGCGCTTGATGATATCGGCTGTAAGCAGCTTGGGGGCTGCCGCGCCGGGTACCAGCACGGCCCCGATCACGAGGTCGGCTTCCAGCGCATACTTTTCGATACTGGCCTTGTTGGAAAACACGCAGTTCACCCGACCGGCAAAATTATTGTCCAGCTCACGCAGGCGCGGGATCGACTTGTCGAGAATGGTGACATGCGCTCCCATGCCCTTGGCGATGTAGGCTGCGTTCTCACCGACAATGCCACCACCGATGATCAGCACATGAGCGGAATCGACACCGGGTACACCACCCAGCAGGATGCCGGCACCGCCGTTGTCACGTTCCAGACAGGTTGCGCCGGCTTGAACGGCAAGACGCCCGGCCACTTCACTCATGGGCGCCAGCAACGGCAGACTGCCGTTGCGGTCCGTGACGGTTTCGTAGGCAATGGCCGTGACGCCAGACGCCTGCAGGCCTTCAGTGAGTACACGATCCGGTGCCAGATGCAGGTAGGTAAACAGCACCTGGCCTTTGCGCAGCTGGGCCACTTCTGCCGGCTGCGGCTCCTTTACCTTCACGATGAGTTCGGCGCGCGCATAG